>JANQFY010000496.1 GCA_028277585.1 Sedimentisphaerales bacterium | reverse complement strand
AATACCGTGATATTGTGGATTCGGATGCGTCCTGCTCGGAGAAGTTGCATCGGCTGGCCTCCGTGTTTGAGCAAGGGGTGCGCGACGATAAGCTTTGCTTGATCGGCATGTTGAGTACGGAATACGCGTCGCTGAACGAGTCGATCCAGGAGGCGCTGAAGGCGACGGTGGTGTCGACGAGCAAGATATTCGAGAAGGCTTTCAAGCAGGGCGTTGAGGAAGGCGTGCTGCGCGGCAAGCCAAACACATACGATCTGGCGTATGGCTTCTTGAGCTTCCTGATGGGGGCCCAGATCATCGCGCGGTGCGCGCAGAATCCCAAGGCCTTCAAGAAGGCGGCGAAAGCGTATATCGAATCCGTGACAACGTAGCGTGCAAATTTTTTTGGCGGAGGAAACTACCAACTGATAGGTAGATTTGTAAGGCGGGCCTGAGACTTGTTGCCTCGTCCCGCCGATCCGCCGGTCGATTCATGAACGTGACAAAGGAGTCAAGACGATGAGAGAACGGGCATTGAGATTGAGTGTGGTCGAATCGAGTATGGCGGCGCTGCTGGTGTTGTTCATCGCGTCCCAAGCGCTGCCGGCCGAAGAGCCGGTGAAGATCGCAGAGAAGATTACGCAGCAGCAGGCGCTCGCGGACGTTCAGAAGGACTTCGGGTTCGTCCCGAACCTGCTCGTCGAGTTGTCCGCCAGCCCGGTCGTTCCGCTGGTGTACACCAAGTCCGATCTGCTGATGCATCAGGCCAAGCTCACTCAGAAAGAGCAGCAGGTGGTTCAACTGGTCGTATCGGTCTTCAACGGTTGCGGCTACTGCACCAGCGCCCACAGCAAACTCGCCGAGGCCAATGGCGTCTCTCATCAGGACGTGCTGGCTTTGAGGAAGGGTCGGAGCCCCAAGGACAAGCACGTCAAGGACATCGCCTGGACCACAAAGACCATCATGAAGAAACGAGGTCACCTGAGCCCCAAGGATCTGAAACGCATCGAAGCCATGGGCATTGACAGGGCAGAACTCTACGAAATTCTGGTCCACGTCGGCAGGAAGACCATCGCCAACTACGCCGTGCATATCATCGGTCCGGAGATCGACGAGGAATTCAAGTTCACCGAATAGTGGGAACCAGAGCGATCGGGCTAGCGTTGCAGGCGCTTCCGGGCGAGGAATTCCTGGACGTCTGCGACGTCAGCGCGATCCGGCGAAGGCATTGAGGACTAGTAGAAGTGATGCGTTGGGTCGATTATCTGGATGCTCAGTTCCCTGGAGCGATCGCCTGGCCTGGCAGCAAGAAAGGAGTTTCCGATGACATTTCAGGAAAGACTTGCCCATCTCAAGCAGAGGATCGAAGGCGACATGCCGCAGGAGTATCTTGACATCATGCACGGCGCAACCGCCGAGCTGGCGGCCAGCGGCATCGAGGAAAAGGTGCTGAAGGTTGGCGGCGTTATGCCCGCCTTCTCCCTCCCCGACGAGAACGGACAGACCGTGGACAGCTCGGGACTGACGGCGAAGGGGCCGCTGGTAATCACGTTCTACCGAGGTCTCTGGTGTCCCTACTGCAATGCCGATCTCGCCAACCTCAAGCACATCGCGCCGACGGTCCAGGAAGCCGGCGGGACCATGGTCGCCATCTCCCCGGAGCTCCCTGAATACTCCCGGGAGATCATCAGCAAGCAGAGGCTGCCATTCTCCATTCTCTCCGACGCCGGGAACGAGATCGCCGCGAAGTTCGGCCTGCGCTTCAGCCTGCCGGAAGACCTCAAAGCTCTCTACCGCGACACCTTCAACATCGACCTGGAAGAGTTCAGTGGCGATCCGAGCTGGACGCTTCCGATGCCCGCCCGTTTCCTCGTAGATTCCGCCGGGATCATCCGCTATGCGGAATCTTCGGCAGACTACACGCAACGTCCCGACCCGGACGATCTGATCGGGGTGCTGAAGACATGACGAGCGCATCCATTCAATACCATTTGAAGGAGCGGCACGCTACCTGGCTGGAACTGTTCTTCGATCTGGTGATCGTCGCCTGCATCGGCGTGGTGACTCACAACCTGGGCCACTTGCACCATGGACATCTTTCAACAAGGCAGCTCCTGCTCCTACCGATCGAGTTCATTCCGGTCTGGTGGATCTGGGTGACACACACGCTCTACGCCAACTTCTACGACACCGACAGCAAGGCGCATCGCGTTTCAACACTCGCCATCATGTTTCTGGTGGTGAGTATGTCGACCTTCTTGGGCAAGGATCTGCTGGGGCACTACCGTAGCTTCATTGGCTTCTTCATGGCAATCCAAACTATCTCGGCAGCCATGTTCTTGTCAGCGACCCATCGCATCGGAGGATTGGAGAAGTACGCCCGGTCCATGGGGTTCGCCATCGCGATCAACATTCTCATCTCAGGCGTTGCCCTGCTCTTCCAACCTCCGGTACAACAGGTGGTATTCCTCGGCGGGCTCCTTGCGGAGATCACGGTATTCCTCTGGATCGGCATCAGGCAACTGAAGTTCCCCGTGCACCGAAGCCATCTGGTTGAGCGCATGGGGCTGCTGTCCATCATCCTTCTCGGAGAGACCGTGATCAGCCTCGTCGCGGGCCTGCGCGGAATCGAGTGGAACACGGTCGCCATGACACGCGCCCTTTTCGGCTTCCTGCTCATCGGCGCCATCTGGTGGATCTACTTCGATTCCTTCGGCGTGCTGGAGCGTGCCGAACGAATCAAGAACGGCTTCATCGTTCTGCTGCCGAATGCGTTCTTCTGCATGGGGCTGATGATGCTTGCCACGATGATTCGCTATGCGATTCTCGATGAGCTGCACCACGACGATTTCCGTCTGCTCGCCGTCATCGGCATGACGCTTTTCTACTTTGGCAAGCAGATCATCTACTACACGGCCTTTCCTGTTTATCGAAAGAACATCATCATCAACAGTATCGTCTGTATCGGTATCACGCTGGCTTCGTCCTACCTGCCCAGGCTCGAATATGCGATAATCGGCATTACGCTTGGCATGTTCTTCTATGTCTACTCCACCTTCCGGTGGATCCTGACCAAGGACGTGACTCCTTATCTGGTGAATGAAGATGATCGACCTGAAGCGATTGGCTGAAAGGGCTGAAGAATTCGGAGCGGCCGCCTCGGCGGTCATAGACACGGCGGACATAGAATTCGTTCCGGATTTCCGCGCGGCGTGTGAAGCGAACACGTGCGGCAACTTGGGCAGGAATTGGATGTGCCCGCCGAACGTGGGCGAGCCGGAAGAGCTGAAAGCCGAAGCGCTCAAGTTCCCGAAAGGCGTGGTCTTCCAGACGGTCTACCAACTGGAGGATGCCTTCGATTTCGAGGGCATGCAGGAGGCCGGCAAGGTCCACGAGAACGTTTTCCGCAGGCTGTTCGATTACATTGGATCTGTTCTTAATCGCACTGATTTCCTACCGATGAGCATCGGAGGCTGCAAATTCTGCAACGAATGTAGCTGTCCTTCAGGAGAACCCTGTCGCTTTCCCGACAAAGCGGTCGCCTCGTTGGAGGCCTACTGCATCGATGTCAACCACCTGCTCACGGGCTGCGGAATCCCATACAACAACGGTCCGGC
This sequence comes from Sedimentisphaerales bacterium, assembly GCA_028277585.1. GTDB lineage: Bacteria > Planctomycetota > Phycisphaerae > Sedimentisphaerales > Anaerobacaceae > Anaerobaca. Next base: position 22,370 of record JANQFY010000496.1, on the reverse strand, counting down.
CACAGTCTCCTGTGTCGGGTTGTTCTTATTTGCTGATCACTCATTCGAAAAGGGAACATCATGAAGATACTGGGAATCAACGGCAGTCCGCGCCAGAACGGAACCACCGCGAAGCTGGTGCAGGAGATTCTGAACGCCAGCGGCACAGAGACCGAACTGATCCATCTCGGCGGCAAGCGGATTTCAGCCTGCATCGCCTGCCTGGCCTGCGCCAAAGACAATGTTTGCGTCCTCAAGGATGACATGGTCGACCTGCGAGACAAGCTGGTTGAGGCCGACGCACTGGTGATCGGCGGCGCCAATTATTACAGCATGCTCAACGCCCTGACGCACAGCTTCATCGAACGCTTTTACCAGTTCTATCACAACAACGGTACGCTGATGGCCGGAAAGCCGTTTGTTGCAGTCGGCACGGGAGGGGCGAACGGCGATAGCGCCGCCGAACAGATCAAGGCACTGCTTGAATACAATCGGATGGAACATTTCGGCGCCGTGAGCATTCAAGGGGCGCTTCCCTGTTTTTCGTGCGGGTTCGGTGATACCTGTGAAGTCAGCGCCATTCCACACGTGTTCGGCCAGGATACGGAAGTCACACCCGATATCATTCCATCGTTGGAAAAACAGCCTGAAGTATTGGCGCAGGCGCGTGATTTGGGACGCCGGCTTGGCGAACGGGTGCAGAATGGAACCAGTGCGTCATGAGCGCCGCAAACAACAAAACCCGTTGCCCGTGGGTGGGAGAAGATCCGCTCTATCTGGAGTATCATGACAAGGAATGGGGTGTACCCGTCCATGACGACCGGCTCCTGTTCGAGGCCATCGTACTGGAGGGGGCGCAGGCCGGCCTGAGTTGGATGACGATCCTGAAACGTCGCGCCAACTATCGGCGGGCGTTCGGCGGATACGACATCGAGAAGGTCGCAGCCTTCTCGAAACAGGATGAAGAACGCCTGGCCAGCGACGCCGGAATTATACGCAATCGACAGAAGATCCGATCGGCGATCAACAATGCACGTGTCGCCCTGGAGGTCCGGGACCAATATGGTTCGCTTGATGCGTTTCTTTGGCAGTTCGTCGATGGCAACCCGATCCATAACGCCTGGACGGCGGGAAGACAGGTTCCGGTTACAACTAGAGAGTCTGACGCCATGAGCAATGCCCTGAAACAGGCCGGCTTCACGTTTATCGGCTCTACCACCTGCTACGCTTTGATGCAGTCGGTGGGTATGGTGAACGACCATGCCGTCGACTGTTATCGGCACCATGAGATCAGATCGATGGAGTGCTGAAACCATGCCGCGAAGTCTGTTTACGTCGGCCGCCATTGAGTTGATTCGCGCCATCCCCGAGGGCAAGGTCTGTACCTACGGAAGAATAGCCGAGCACGCGGGCGATCCGCGTGGGGCCCGGCAGGTCGTGCGAATTCTGCATAGCTGCGCTGAGAAAGAACAGCTGCCCTGGCACCGCGTAGTCAACCGTGAAGGTCGCATTGCATTGAGACCCATGGAGGGCTATGAGACGCAGCGCGCGTTGCTGGAGCATGAAGGTGTTGAGTTTGATGAACTCGGGAGAATCGACTTGAATCGATTCCTGTGGGAGCCGGATGCCGACTGGTTTGATGAACAAGAACTGGGAATCATCACGAGACAGCAGGGGAGCGATTCCGTCTGATTGCGGTGCATTGGACATGACAAGAAAGGACTGAGGACCATGATCAACGCATATGCAGCATTTGAAAAAGGGGGACCGCTCAAACCGTTCGAGTACGATCCCGGAACTCTCGGGGATAACGAAGTCGAGATCGATGTACAGTACTGCGGCATCTGTCACAGTGATCTGAGCATGATCGAGAACGAGTGGGGCTTCACCCAATATCCGATTGTCCCGGGTCACGAGGTGGTCGGCGCCGTCTCTTCCATCGGCAGGGATGTCAGGCATGTCAAGGTTGGCGATGCGGTCGGGCTGGGTTGGCATTCTGACTATTGCATGAACTGTCAGACGTGTTTGTCGGGCGACCATAATCTATGCACGTCCGCCCAGGCAACGATCATCGGTCACAACGGAGGCTTCGCCGACAAAGTTCGTGGCAAGGGAGCCAGCGTCATCAAGCTGCCGGACGGCATCGACCTCGAAACCACGGGCCCGCTTTTCTGCGCCGGGATCACCGTATTCAATCCGCTGGTGCAATTCGACGTCAAGCCAACGGACAAGGTGGCGGTCATCGGCATCGGCGGTCTTGGTCACCTGGCGCTGCAGTTCGCCAACGCTTGGGGCTGCGAGGTTACGGCCTTTACCTCCAGCGAAAGCAAGAAAGCTCAGGCTTTGGAGCTGGGCGCTCATCATACGATCAATTCGCGTGATCCGAAGGAACTCGAGGCCGCTGCCGGACATTTCGATTTGATTTTATGCACGGCGAACGTGAAGCTCGACTGGGACGCTTACGTCGCCACCCTCCGGCCCAAGGGCCGCCTGCATCTGCTGGGCGTTCAGACAGACCCGGTTGCGGCCAACATGGTCCCACTGCTCTTCGCACAGCGTTCGATTTCTTCCTCTCCGGTAGGGAGCCCGGCGACGATTGCAAAGATGCTGGATTTCGCGGTGCAGCACGATATCAAGACGATCATTGAGAAGTTCCCGCTCGAACAGGTCAACGAAGCCCTGGCGCGGCTCAAGAGCGGCAAAGCCCGCTATCGCATCGTGCTGTGTCGCTGAGGGACGCGTTGGCGTCTGACGTGATCTGCATGGAGAGAGGAACAACGGCGCGGGCCAGCGCCCATCCCACAGGTTCTTGCCGGCCGGTGGGTCTATCAGCGTTTCTTTCGCTTCTTGGCGGACTTGATGAAGCGGCCGAAGGCTCTGTCCTTCTTCCGCTTGTCGCGGTAGGACATCTCGGTGTATTCCGATTCCTTCTTGAGCTTGAGGTAGTTGAAGTATCGCCCTTCGTCCAACTCGTCGGTTTCCACGGCGGCCCTGACCGCGCAGCCAGGCTCGTGCTCGTGACTGCAATCGGCATAGCGACATTCGGCCGCCAGTGCTACCAGATCCTCGAAACCCGTGTCGACTCCGACGCCCGCGCCGACGATGCCGATCTCGCGCATGCCCGGCGTGTCGATCAGCATGGCGCCCTGGCCCAGCACGATGAGTTGTCGGCGTGAGGTTGTATGAACGCCTTCCCCGGTGCTGCTGACGGCTCGGGTCTCGAAGGCGTCATGGCCCATCAGACGGTTGATCAGCGTCGTCTTCCCGACGCCGGAGGAGCCGAGCAGGCAATACGTCCTTCCGGGCGCGAGCGCCTGCTGGAATTCGTCGAAGCCGATCCCCGTGACATTGCTCAGGGCGATAACGCGGGCTGGGGTGATTGAGCGGACAGTCGCCAGCTTCTCGTCCAACTGCTCCGGCGTGGCCAGGTCGGTCTTCGTGAGCAGGACAATCGGCTCGACGTTTCCATCGGTCGCCATGATCAGGTAGCGCTCCAACCGACTGGGATTGAAGTCGACATGGCAGGACTGAACGATGAAAGCCGTATCGACATTGACGGCGATCATCTGGGCTTTGGTTCGCCGGCCCGCGGTCTTGCGCCGCAAGAACGTTCGGCGCGGAAACACCCGGCGGATGGTCGCCGCCGTGTCATTGTCGTGATACTGGGCGGTCACCCAGTCCCCGACACACGGCTTCTCGACGGACTTGCCCATCTGGTACTTGAGCTTGCCGGGCAGCTTGGCCGTCACTTCGGTCGACGCATCTCGCATAATCAGGTACGCGCCGCGATCGACGGCCGAGACGCGCGCGAACTGGCAGCCGTCCACCTCCAACTCGGCGGCCTGCGCGGCAAACCACTGGTCGAAACCCAAATCACTCAATTCCATGTCGTCGTATCACCGAGCCCTGCTAAGCCGATATTTCGCATTCGATCTTCCGACAGCAACGGCGCCGTCGCCGTAGCGTACAAACATATCGCAAGTACCGGAAGGAATTCAAGCGCAGACTGTTCCCTTGCGCATTAATCGACGAGCGGTAGGTTTAGAAGTGATAGGCAGCGTTGCGGGCCTTGCAGTTGCTGTCCAGAAGCCCTAGACTTGTGCGGGACGACGTTTGCTATTCTGGAGAGCTACCATATGAGCAGGATCATGACACGGAGGGGTTTCCTCGGCGCAGCCGCGGCGACTCCTCTGGCTTCCACGCTGGCGGCCGGGGCGTTGAAATCTTCGACTCGACCCGCGACAGATCGGCCCAACATTCTCTGGATCGCGGTCGAGGACATCAGCCCGTTCCTGGGCTGCTATGGTCATCCGAACGCGACGCCCAATCTGGACCGGCTCGCGAAGGGCGGGGTCCGCTTCGCCCGCGCGTTCATGCCGGCGCCGGTGTGCTCGGCCTGCCGCAGCGCCCTAATCACGGGCCTGATGCAGACCACCCTGGGAACGCACAATCATCACAGTTCCAGGACCGAAGAGACGGCGATCCGCCTGCCCGACCGGGTCACGACCCTTCCGGAGCTGTTCCTCGAAGCGGGCTACTTCACGTTCAACCAGGGCAAGGACGACTACAATTTCTGGTACGATCGCGAAGACCTCTACGCGGGCCCCTACACGACGCACGCGCTCTACGGGAAATCCGGAGGGCGGAAGGTCGGGTGGAAGGACCGACAACCTGGACAACCGTTCTTCGGACAGATCCAGCTCTACGGCGGCAAGGAGATCTTCTCGAAGACCTTCGAGTCCCGCGTGCGCAATCCGATCGACCGCGCCTCACTCGAGTTACCACCCTACTACCCGGACGTCCCCGAGGTGCGGGAAGACTGGGCCCGGCACTATGACAGTATCCAGATCACCGATGACCGGGTCGGGGAGATTCTCGATCAGTTGCGTCAAGACGGCCTGCTGGACAACACGGTCGTTATCTTCTTCTCCGATCACGGCATGCGCCTGTGGCGCCACAAGCAGTTCTGTTACGACACTGGCTTGCACGTGCCCCTGATTATGAACTGGGCGGGTAGTCCCGACCGCCTTGGAGGCGCCGGCGCGGTGCGGCGCGATCTTGTCAGCGGGCTCGACCTGGTCGCGACGTCCCTGGCGCTGGCGGGCATTGCCATTCCGGATCATATGGAGAGCAGGGACCTGTTCGCTGCCGGATTCCAGCCCCGAGACCATGTCATCTCGGCGCGGGACCGGTGCGACTACACGATCGACCGTATCCGCTCGGTGCGAACGGATCGCTTCCGGTATATCCGCAACTTCTTCCCCGACCGGCCCTACATGCAGCCGAACTACCGTGACGAATGGGATATCACCCAGCTCATGCGGCGGCTCCACACCGAAGGGAAGCTCAACGATGTCCAGGGCCGGTTCTGGTCGAAGCAACGGCCCGCAGAGGAACTCTACGATCTCCAGAACGATCCGCACGAGATCCGCAATCTGGCGTTCGATTCCCAGCACCGGGACATTCTGGCGCGGCATCGCCAGATCCTGACCCGATGGATCGACGAGACCGACGACCAGGGGCGCTACCCGGAAGACAGCGCCAACCTGAAGTACATGCTCGACATCTGGCGGGGCCGCGGCGTGGAGCCGGTGAACCCCGAGTACGATCACCTCAAGGGATAGAGCCTGCGAATTTCCGTTCTGCCGGCGTGTTTGGTCTTACCGACGAGCCTTCGAAACGCTACAATGCCCTCGCTTCGACCTCGAAGGAGTCTGTTAACCTCGCGGTTCTGTTGGATGTCTGAACACGATGAAAGGGAATCGGCAATGAGAGTATCGTTATTCTTGGTTATCCTTCTCGCGCTTGCGAACACCGGCCAGTCTGACTGGAAGATGGCGGAGAAATCCATCGTGACTCGCTGGGCCAAACAGGTGACCCCGGAGAACGCCTGGCGCGAATACCCGCGTCCTCAGTTCGTTCGAGACCAATGGCAGAGCCTGAACGGGCTCTGGGATTTCGCCCTTCAGCCGGCATCGCGGCCCGCGCCGTCGACCTACCAGGATAAGATCCTGGTTCCCTTCTGCGTGGAATCGGCTTTGTCGGGGGTTGGCAAGAGCGTTACGGCGGACGATCGCATCTGGTATCGGCGTGAATTCACGGTTCCGCAGGACTGGTCCGGCCAGGATGTGATTCTCCACTTCGAGGCGGTGGACTTCTCGGCCGCCGTCTGGGTCAACGGCGCTTTCGTCGGGGCCCACAAGGGCGCGTACGATCGCTTCAGCTTCGACATCACCGCCTACCTGAGAAGGAGCGGCTCGCAAAGCCTGCTCGTGTGTGTGGACGATCCCAGCAGTCTGGGCACGCAAGCGCGGGGCAAACAGCAGATGCCCCAGCGGGGGATCTGGTACACGCCGGTCAGCGGGATCTGGCAGACCGTCTGGATGGAAGCGGTCTCCTCGAACGCCGCGCTGCGGGAAGTCAAGATCACGCCGGACATCGACGCCGAGACAGTCACCGTTGTTCCGATGCTGTGGGCGCCGACGCAGAAGAATGTCCAGGTCAGGGTCACCGTCATGGACGGCGCCAAACGAGTGGCGCAGGCCCGGGTGCGGGCCGACCAGCCCGTCACGATTGATATCAGGTCGCCCAAGCTCTGGTCTCCCGATGATCCGTTCCTCTACGATCTCAAGCTGGAGACCCTCGATCCGGAGTCCGGGCAGGTGGTGGATCGCGTTTCCAGCTACTTCGGCATGCGTAAGATCAGCCTGGGCGCCGGCCCCTCGAACAAGATCATGTACTTGAACAACAAGCCCCTGTTCCATTACGGCACGCTGGATCAGGGCTGGTGGCCTGACGGCCTGCACACGCCGCCTTCCGACGAGGGTATGAAGTATGACGTCCAGGTCACCAAGGACATGGGCTTCAACATGATCCGCAAGCATATCAAGGTCGAGCCGGATCGTTGGTACTACTGGTGCGACAAGATCGGCATCATGGTCTGGCAGGACATGCCTTCGGGCATGGTGGTGATCCCCAAGGACCCGAGCGAAGATCAGAAGAACGATCGTCCCCATCATGTCCAGCATGTCGGGCGGGACGCCCCGGACCTGGCGCGTCGGACGGCGGACTCGGCCCAGTTCGAATGGGAGATGCGCCGCATGATGGACCTGCACTACAACGCGCCGAGCATCGTCATGTGGGTTCCGTTCAACGAAGGCTGGGGCCAGTACGACACGTGCCGGATCAGCGATGCGATCAAGGCCTACGATCCCACGCGTCTGGTCAATGCCGTCAGCGGTTGGGCCCTGCGTCCGTGCGGCGACATCTACGACATCCACAGTTACCAGAAGAAGGTCACCGTGCCCAAACTCTTCGCCGATCGCGCCTCGGTCGTGGGCGAGTACGGCGGCATCGGATACCCCGTCCAGGGCCATCTCTGGGACCCCGAGATGCGCAATTGGGGGTACCAGACCTATCAGAGCGCCGAGGCGTTGCTGGAGAACTACATCGCCAAGTTCGAACAGATCGTCGCGATGAAGGTCAAGGGCGTCTCGGGCGCCGTCTACACACAGACCACCGACGTCGAGGGCGAGGTCAACGGCCTGATGACCTACGACCGCCAGGTCATCAAGATGGACCCGGAAAAGCTTCGGGAGCTGCACAGCGTGCTCTACGAGTAGTCCGGCGCCTTTGCTCCCGACGGTTATTCAGCGATGCAGTAGAGATGCGCCTTGCCCTTGAGGAGCATCTCGTTGCCGACGACGGCCGGGGAGGCGTCGAATCCGTCGTCCAGCGTGTTGACCGCCAGGACCTCGAGCTTCTCGGAGTCCTGGAGCACATACGTGACGCCGTTACGACCGGCGAGGTAGATGCGACCGGCGGCCGCGACGGGCGAGGCGTAGACGCCCCTGATCTTCTCAAGGCGCTCGCGGACGAAGTAGGGCTCGCCCGTCTTGGCGTTATAGCAGGAAAGGGCTGCGGTGTTGACGGCGAAGACGTAGAGTCTCTCGCCGTAGAGCAGGGGGGAGGGGACATAGGGAGTAGCCTTATCTACGTGCCACTTGATCGCGTCCGTCTCTGTCAAGTCGCCCGTGTGCCCCAACTCGATCGCCTGCAATGAACTGCCGCGAAACCCGCTGGCGCAGAACACCATGCCGAGACCCACGACCGGCGTAGGGACCACGTTCAAGGTCATGCCGCCGCATTGCCAGATGGTTTCTCCCGTCTCGAGGTCGTAGCTGCGAATGAAGTTGGCCGCACTGGCAACGATCTGCGTCTTCCCATTGACCTCGACCGGCACCGGCGTGGACCATGCGCTCGGCTCATCGCGCTGGCGCTGCCATAGGATCTCACCCGTCCCCTTGTTCAGAGCGACAATGGATGAGTCCCCTTCATGATCGCGCACCACAACCAGCGTGTCCCCGGCCAGAGCCAGGGAGCCCCCTTCGCCAAAGGCGTTCCGCGTGTTCATCTTGCCCAGGTCCCGACTCCACTTCGGGTTGCCCTCCAGGTCTAGACAGTGGACTCCCCGCGAGCCGAAGTTCGCCCATAGAAGCTTCCCATCGGTGGCCGGTGTGAACGAGGCGAAACCATGGTCTCGATGGTGACCCTCATGGGGCAACTCCTCCCGGACGGTCTTGCGCCAGAGTTGCTTGCCCGTGTTCCGGTCCAGGCACACGACGTCGAACCGGTACACGTTCGCCGGAGTCGTCCCGCCGGGACCTCGCCTGGATCTTGTGCTGGTCGGTGCGTTCGCCGCTCTGACATCGGTCTTGACGGCTTCCTGGAAGAATATCTTCTCGGCCCATACGATCGGCGAAGCGCCGGACGGGTCGCCCTCCAGTTTGACCTTCCACTTGATGTTCTCCGCCTCGCTCCAGGTCACGGGGGGTTGGCCATGCGGCGATACGCCCGTGCCGCCAGGGCCGCGCCAGGCGGGCCAGTACTCGTCGGCCGAAGCGGCTAAGACGGGGATGCATCCGATGGTCAACAGAACGAACGCGATGGCGATGACGTTGAAACAGCGGTTCATGGAGGGCCCTTTCCAGCAATGCAGCCTTTGCGTTTGCGATCACGGTCATGGGTGATGGACGGATGTCGCGGACGTGCTATTCCCGAAAACTCCATTTCGTGCGAACTTAATGGCGCGATTCTCCCGCTGTCGTTGCGTTTCGCCCAGCTCATGCGACGGCCCATGCCGGGGAAGAGGCCCTCTCAAGGTTCAGGGGCCGCCGAACGTCTCTGCCCTTGACAGTCCCCTGAAAGCAGCGGTAGGATACCGTGTGCTCTGACGGGAGAAAGCATGAAAGGCGGAGACCGATTTACGCATCTGCATGATGCCCTGGGCGCGCGGCGGGGCGCTTTTACGCTCATCGAGCTGCTGGTGGTGATCTCGATTATCGCGGTTCTGATGGCGATCCTCTTTCCCGTCCTTCGCTTGGGTCGCGAGCAAGCCAGACGGCGCGTGTGCGCCAGCCGGATCCGTCAGCAGCATACGTCCTTTATACTGTACGGTCAGGACAACGACAATTCGCTGCTCGGGATCGTTCCTCGCGGCGGAATGGGCCCCTATCCCTGCGATCTGGACCCCAACATGGTCCAGCCCTTTGGGAAAGCCGGACTTGATCCCAAGCTCGTGATCTGTCCCTCAAATGCGCTTCAGAAACCAGGGGCCTATGCCCGCGCGTTTCCTCACGGCTACTACCATTGTGGGTACTGGTACGTGATAGGGTCGGAGCAGCGGAACGAGCACTTTCCTCTGCAAGGCGCCAACAAACGCTGGCTCAGATCGCTGGACGAGAAGGGCGCCGCTCAGGCGGAGTTCATTGTCGATCAGACGGTTAGCACGACCGGTCAATTCGGCCGTGAATTGGAGTTTGAGGTTGCGCACGGCGCGATGGAAGGGCCGGACCAAAGCAACCACATGGGATACCTCAGCAGACCCTACGGCGGCAACGTCGGCTTTCTGGATGGCCACGTCACCTGGCGTCCCTATTCGGACATGGAGATGCGCCTCTCGCGCGGGGGCGTGCTGCAATGGTGGTAGGGCCCGGGCGCCTTCAGTTCCTGCCCGCGACAGAACGGGAGAGCAAGAATCCAGCGCTCGAGCAAAGAGAGGGAGCGACACTTTGTCAACAAGTGCTTTACAGAGACAAGCAGATCGAGTATTAGCAGTATAAGCAGCTAACGAATCCGGCTGACCCGCGGTCATTGGAGTCCGGATTGCGTTGGCAGACAATCGAGAACACCGCCTGCTGCAACGGCAGAACTCTGAGGATGCCCAGTGACTCATAAGGTTTTCTACGATCAAGAGAAGCACGTTGTCCGGGTCAAGGGTGAGGGGCCTATGACCACCTCCGAACTGGCGGAAGCCGTTCGATGCGCCATCGAGATTGGCCAAAAGCACAACTGCAGGCGATACATTGGTGACTGGCGCGAGGGAGTGGCGACAGAGCCCATCGGTCGCACGTTCCTATTCATGGATGGGATGGAAGCGTTGGGATTGGACCGGGGACATCGGATCGCGCAGGTCTATGGGCGGGACGCGGAGATACATGAATTCGCGAAGATGGTAGCGCACAACCGAGGCTGGCACAACCTGCGCTATTTCCAGAGTCTGGAAGAAGCCGAAGCGTGGCTTCACGAGGAGGAGTAAACGGGCGCTTGCCGTCCGGGTGGGACATCTCTCATCTTTGGTCAGAATAGACGTGTCATGCTCCCAGGTTTGGGGAGGTCGCCATGCGTCGTGTTGGGTGGTCCTGCGCACGACGTCCCCTCGCCAGACGCTGGTCCGGACGAGGCGCCGGGCGCCTTCATTTCCAGCGGCGATAGAACGAGAGAGCAAGAACCCCACGCTCGAACAGAGAAAGGGAGGGACACTCCGTTAACAATTGCTTTACAGAGAGAAGCAGATCGAGTATTAGCAGTATTAGGCAACCAACGAATCCGGGCAGAACAGCGGGCACGTGAGCCTGGATGGCGTTGGCAGACAATCGAGAACACCACTTGCTGCAACGGCAGAACTCTAAGGATGGCCAGTGAGCTACGAGATCTTCTACGATCAACAGAAACACATCGTCCGGGTCAGGTCTGACGGGCCTATGACCACCCTCAACTTGGCGGAAGCGGTTCGCAAGGCCATTGAAATTGGTCAACAGCACAACTGCAAGCGATACCTCGGTGACTGGCGCGAGGCAGCGACAACAGAGCCCATCGGCCGCACGTTCCTATTCATGGATGGGCTGGAGGATTTGGGATTGGACCGAGGAGATCGAATCGCGGTCGTCTATGAGCGGGATCCGGAGGTACATGAGTTCGCGAAGATGGTAGCGCACAACCGAGGCTGGCACAACCTGCGCTATTTCCAAAGCCTGGAAGAAGCCGAAGCGTGGCTTCACGAGGAGGAGTAAACGGGCGCTTGCCGTCCCGGCGGGGCATCTTTCATCAGTCTCCAGAGGCCGGCCTGGACGAGGCGCCGGGCGCCCTCAATTCCTGAAGCCATAGGGTGAGGCGGTAAGAGCCCTGCGCGTGAGCAGAAGACAGGGAGCGGCGCGCCATCTGGGATGCCTTTACAGAGAGAAAAGGATCGAGTATTACCAATTATAAGTGGTTTGACACACTCGGGCAGAACCGGTGCCGCCTAAGCCCGTATAGTGTTGACGGACGATCGAGAGTATCGGTCGTCGTAAGGGTATAACTTAGAGGGCGCCTGATGAGTCACGAGGTCCGTTACGATCAAGGCAAGCACATCGTCCGCGTCAAGATTATGGGGGCGCTTTCCGAATCCGAAACAACGGCGGCCGCACGGCGCGATAGCGAAGTCGCTCGACAGCACAACTGCAAGCGGCACCTCGTCGATCTGCGAATGGGAGTGGCAACGGAATCCTTAGGTCGGGTCTTCATGCTCATGACTGGATTAGAGGAGTTCGGCTTCGACCGAAAAGATCGGACCGCGATGGTCTATGGGCGGGACGCGGAGGTACATGAATTCGCGCAAATGGTAGCGCGCAACCGAGGCTGGCACAACCTGCGCTACTTCCAGAGCCTGGAAGAAGCTGAAGCGTGGCTTCTCGAGGCGGACTGAACGTGTCCGTATCCCTCTCGTGAGACTTCTCTCATCATCCTCCAGGATGGACGTCTAATGTTCCCGGGCATGGGCCAATCGCTACCGATCGTGTTGGCTGGTCATCTGTATGACGTCCCCTCGCCAGAGGTTGGTCTGGACGAGGTGCCGGGCGCCTTTAGACCCTGAAGCCGTGGAGTGAGACGGCAAGATCCCCGCCCGTGAACAGAGGACAGGGGGCGACATTCTATCCAGGAGGGCTTCTCAAAGCGAAAGGGATCAAGTGTTGTCTGTATGGGGGGCCGGCCAACTTGGCCAGAACCATTGCCGCTCGGCTCCGTATAGTGTTGACGGACAATCGAGCGTATCGGTTGTCGCAATGGCACGACTCAGAGGGCGCCCCGTGAGTTACGAGGTCTTCTACGATCAAGAGAGACAAGTCGTCCGGACGAGGTTTGAGGGGGCTCTCTCCACATTCGAAATGGCCAAAGCGATACGACGTGCCTGCGAGATCGCCCGAGAGTACAACTGCAAGCGTTACCATGCCGATGTGCGCCAGGGAGTGGCCGAAGAACCCGTGGGTCGCTTCTTCACGTTAATGGAGGGATTGGAGGAACTGGGATTCGACCGCAAGGATCGGATCGCGATCGTCTATGGACGGGATGCCGAGAAGCATGAGTTCTCCTTAATGGTAGCGCACAACCGGGGTTGGCATAACATGCGGTTCTTTGGAGGGGAAGCCGAAGCCGAGATTTGGATTCTCGAGGAGGATTGACAGTCTCTGTGCCCTCTTCGCACGGTCTTCTGCACTGGCTTCTGAGGTGGGCCCTGACGCATCAGAGGGGACTGGGTTTGAGCAGTTGTCCGGACGGCTTGACTCGGGTGTTGAAGCGCAGCAGACGGTTAAACAAGCGCGTGGCATAGGGCATCAGACCGAGGCGCACGATGGCGACCCACACCGGATCGACCTTCATCCAGGCGATGTTGTAGGCCAGGCGTTTGACCGCGCCGGGCAGGCCCAGCGAGCGGCGGAAGATCGAGCTGTAGGTCAGGAAGTCGCGATAGGCCCGCTTATGGCCCGCCTCGAGCCGCTCGGGGCTCATCCGGCGGGGACGGAAGACGGCGTGGTCGGTGTCGTAATACTCCCACTTGCGATTCAAGATGCGGTCGTCCTCGGCGAGGCGCTCGAAGGCCGGTGTGCCGGGAAGGGGGGTCAGCACGTGGAAGGTCGCGGTGAGGATCTTCGCCTCGATGGCGAATTCGACTGTGCGTTCGAAGACGTCCGGCCCGTCGCAGTCGAAGCCGAACACGAAACTGCCGTTGATCATGATCCCCGCATCGTGGAAGCGCCGGCAGGCCTCGAGGTAGTCCGTCGTCGCATTGACCGTCTTGTTGTTGCCCCGCATGTTCTCAGGCGAAATCGACTCGAAGCCGACGAAGAGACTGCGACAGCCCGCCTCGTACGCTTCGTCCAGATAGCCCGGGTCGCGCGTGACATCGAGCGAGGCGGCCGCTTGCCAGACGACGCCCGAGCCGCGCAGCAGATCGAACATCGCCCGGGCGTGGCGCCGATTGGCCAGCAGGTTGTCATCGAGGAAGAAGACCAGCCCGTCCTCGACGGTGGACAGCTCCCTCTCGATCTCCGCGATCGGTCGGGCCTCGTAGTACGTCGGGCCCCAGAAGCTGCTCTTGTAGCAGAAGTCGCACGAATGAGGGCACCCCCGCGAGGTGACCATGGTGTTGCGGATCAGGTAGGCGTGCGGGTTCATCAAGTCGCGGCGGGGCAGGGGGACCAGCGCTGCCGAGCCGGGGCACGTCCCGCGATAGACGCCCTGGAGGCGCCCCCGCTCGAAGTCCTCCAGCACGCGGGGCCAGGCCGTCTCGGCCGGTCCCGTACAGATCGCGTCGGCGTGCTGGATCGCTTCGGCCGGCAAACTCGTCGGGTGCAAACCACCCAGCACGACCTTCGCGCCGCGGGCCCGCCAGTGGGCCGCCAGTTCGTACGCCCGGCCGGCACAGGAGATGTAAGTCTGTATGCCGACAAGGTCTACGTGCCCATCGACCTGCGAGCTCTCGATGTGCTCATCCCGGACCATGATGTCCCATTCGTCCTCGGGCGTCATCCCGGCGATCGTCAGCAGGCTCAGCGGGGGGAAGCGGGAGTACTTGATCAGGCGGAAGGCGTAGTTGTCCAGTTGTTGCAGGGCGGGCAGAATCAGCAGCAGTCGACGTCTCATAGATCTTCTCCTTTGTGTCATAAGTAGCTTTGCGCCACAAAGTAACCTCTAAGAAGATATACGAGACGGTGTCAATTTGGTTCGTGGGGGCGTCACTTTCCTTGCTTAATTATCTTACGCAAGGTCTCGACGTAGTCCTGAAACGCCTTCTGCCCGGCTCGTGTCAGTCGCAGGGACGTGTGGGGCCGGCGTCCCTTGAAGGTCTTGGCGATCTCAATATACCCGGCCCGCTGCAGGCTGGTGGCATGGGCGCTGAGGTTGCCGTCGCTCAAGCCCAGCGTCTCCTTGATCTCGTTGAAGCTCATCTCCGGCGCCACTGCCAGGGCCGAGACGATGGCCAGCCGCGCCCGCTCGTGGATGACGGGATCGAGATCGTCGGGTTTGATCGGATCGGTCATCGGGGCAGGCCCGCCTTTCTCTTACCGATCACGTAGAGGCCGAACGCAATGTGGAACAGCCCGAACGACAGTCCGGTCGTGACGACGCCGTACTGCTGGAAGAAATGGATGGAGACCACGCCTGCGGCAATGAAGACCATCCCGAGAATCCGCGGTGCACGCACCGAGAACAGGCCCGCCGTGTAGACACCCGTGCCGTAGAGCATCATCCAGACCGGGGCGATGTACTGAATCTCATGCGTCCGCAGCTCGGCCGGGACCAGGAACTTCACCGTCAGGACCATCGCGATGATGACGCCCGGGGTCAGCGAGTAGAACGCCAGCTTGGCTGAGCGGCCCTTCGGGGCGATGCCCTGTTTCTTCGCCTGGACCTGGGCGAAGTGGATCTCGGCCCCAATCCCGCCGGTCCCGATCAGGAACCACATCACGCAGAAAGCGATCTGGGCGTTCAGCGAAAGCTCCAGCAGCGAGGCGAAGTCGATCATCGCAAAGTGCGGGCTCTTGATCGAGCGGAACATGAGGCAACTCACCAGACACCCGGCCAGCACCATCACCCCACCGACGATGGCTGACATACCCGGCAGAATCGTCCACAAGGTGGCCCGCTCCATGATCCGCTGGATCTCCTGCATCCGCACCTGTGCTTCGTCGTGATCCATACCGGTCACCTCCACATCAGCACCATCACTCTGTCGTACAAAGTAGTATACCATCACAGGGTTGCCCCATGCCGCAAATAAATGCTCAGAATCTCTTAGAATTGCGTGCTCGCCGCAGTCGAGGTTCAGCCTCGCGGGGCGATCCAGCAAAGGCGCGGGGGGGGGGCACGATTTCCCCTCTGACTGCCGGTCTCGACCGCAATGCTGATCAGATGCAAGGGAGCGAAAGGGAATGCCGGTGTCAATTGTGCTTGTTCCTGCGTCGACATACTGTATCATGGTGAGAGACGAGCAGCCATCGTAGTTGATGACTTGATGGAGGTGAGCGAGATGTGTGCGGAGGTTCGTTTCTGGGCTCGGTTGGGGGCCATCGTGGTTCTGTCGTGGGCTGCGCGAGGCCCTTTCGCGCTCGCCAAGATTGTCAACTACGACAATCATCCCGACCTGACGAAGGCGAAGGAGTACGATCTGACCGTAGAGATCAAGAGTTTCTACCGGGCGGATGGTAGCTTCGATCGGGGGCGGTATGAATCCTATTTGGCTGGAGCCAATCGAAAACTGGCCGAGCAGCACTATCTGGCCTACTTGCAGGATGTGAACGAGTCGTTTCAGCGTGCGGCCGTCTATGCGCGGCTGGGTGAGCTATTCTGCGGAGCTACCAGCCCGCGCGTGGCAACGACCATCGACAAGGACAAGGCCCGGGTGTATTTCCGCAAGGCCCTGGAAGCCGAAACGACGGCTCGCAATCTCGTTCATGAGGCCATCGGGCGGATGGCGGTCGATCCTCGGACGACGCTCTGGTCGGAGGCTCGCGCCGTTCGACATTTGACCGTGCTGGCCGAACGGTTCCCCGATGCGTCGGTGGCCAGACGCGCCCGGGCGGAATTGGCGCGAATCGCGCGGCGCGGCGGATGACGCACTCTCGGTCCGGCAGGATCGTCCACGGCGTGGCCGTCTCCATGCTGCAATCGAATCTTCAGAATCTCACAGAAATGCGCGCCGGTCGTCGACTCACTTCGGGATGGTCCTTGGGCGACGAGGCGCTGAAATGCTGACCCGAGATGGGCGGGAGGCTACTTCCTGGAATCCCGGGCAAGACACTCGGGGTGGTAGTAGACGTCGAGCGTCTTGCTGTAGAACATACCGGCCTTGGGGGTCGTCTTCCGGCACGCGATGCACATGGCTTCGCCCTCGACGTTCCCGAGCGTCTCGAACTCGCCCAGCTTCGTTTCGACTTGGTCTGTCTCGGCGGCCTGAAGGGACTTGAGAAGGAACTCGATGTGGGTGAGCCGATCCAGAATCGCCGCCAGGGAAGGCAGCACGATCCCCACGACGAACAAGACCAGCGCCGGTAACAGTAATCCCGACTCGCCCATTAGCCAGAACACCACACATCCGAATGCCCCGATGTTGCACGCGACACCCGAGAACGCCAAAGTAGCTCGCATGTGAATCTCCTCTCGCCGAGTCCGGGAATCCCGAAGGCGGAGGTTCCGCTTCTGCGTCACCCGATCTTACTTGTCTTGAGCTTCTTTCACCACGCGCCACCAATCGGCTTCCATCGCCTCCTGGTCGATATCCGTATAGACATGGATCAGCCGCTGGGTGTTCTCCGGCGGCGCCAGGAAGGTCTCTTCCTTTGCCAGTTCTGGACGCACCATCGCCTCGATCAGCGCCAGGTCCCAGAAGATCCATGTCTTCGAGTTTGGTGAGAATGTCATCCACCGCCGCGCGAGATAGTCCCAGACGTCTCCTTTGCTCAGCAGCTTCGCCTTGACGACGTCCAGCTCGAATCGCAGGTCCCGCGACGTCGTCGCCGTCATGATATGCAGCTCCAGGCCTTTCGTGTTGAACAGATAGTTGGCGGCATTCAGATCGCGCCGGCAGTTGAACTCGTCCTTGTTCCAGATCTTCTTCTGCGGATCGAACTGGCACGACATGGTGTAGCATCTGATCCTGGGAATGATATCCGGCGCCAGCTTCACCGCCGACGCAAGATTCGTTACCGCCCCGAGACACGCAACGCTCAGCCTCTGCCCCTTCGGCATCGCCCGGGCCGTCTTGATGATGAACTCTGTCGCTGGCGAGTTTCGTGGTTCATACCCGCCCCACGGCTTGCCCATGATCATCTCCGATCCCATCGGATGCGGAATCGCCGTCAATCCCATCAGCCGCAAGATATCCTCGTTCAGCTTCTGGCTTTCGATCGCTGTTTCTTCTGGCGACAGGTGATGGCGCCACTGCGCCGAGGTCAAACCCTTCACGTCGAACTTCGGCTCCAGCAGGGCCCGCACAATCGCGTACAGATCGTCAATCTCATTGGCCGTATCCGCATCCAGTATCAGTGGGATCTTTTCAGAATGACCAGCGCGTTTGGCACGCTTCTTGTTCCCATTCTTCGAGTCGTTTCGTCTTGCCCAACCGGGTCCGCGGACGACGCGACCGGGGGTGGCGCCGGTGTGCTCGCCGTCTCTAAGGACCTGGGTCCCGTTGACGAAGACGTGCTTCATGCCGGTTGCATATTGGTGGGGCTTGGCGAAGGTCGCACGATCGATGATCGTCTCGGGATCGAAGACGACCACGTCGGCGTAGTAGCCCTCTCTCAGACGGCCCCGACGGTCGAGCCTGAGATTCTCGGCCGGCTGGGACGTCAGTCGCCGCACCGCCTCGGCCAGGCCGATCACCTTTTCCTGGCGCACGTACTTGCCCAGCAGCCGGGCGAAGCTCCCGTACGCGCGGGGATGGACGTTGGATTTCAGGAACACGCCCTCGGGCGCCAGCGATCCGGAATCCGAACAGAAGCTCACCCAGGGCAACGCGATCTGCCGCTTGACATTCTCCTCGGACATCAGGAAGTAGATCGTCCCCACCTCGCTGTCGTCCTCGATCACCAGATCCATGGCGGTCTCAGCCGGCGAGGTCCCGCGCAGCCGGGCGATCTCGGCGAGCGTCTTGCCGGTCAGGGGCTTGAGTTCATCGTTCTTGAAGCCCACGAGCAGGACGTTCTCGGGGCTGCCCGCCAGGAGCATGAGGTTCTCCCACTCGTCGGTGGGCGTGGTCATCTCGCGCAAGACGCGCTTGCGGATCTCGGGGTCCTTGAGCCGCTTGGCCCAGGCGCTGTACCCGCCGGCCTGCACCCAGGGGGGCATCGCCGCGTCCAGGCCCGTCGCGCCGGCGGTGTAGGTATACATGTTGGCGGTGACCGCCAAGCCCTCGGCCCGCGCCTGCTCGATCTTCGCGATCATCGCGCCCAGCTTGGGCCAGTTCGCCTGGCCCGCGACCTTCATGTGGTACAGTTCCGTCCTCACGTTGGCGGCCCGCGCGATCGCCGTCAGTTCGTCGAGCGCATCGAGCAGGCCGTTGCCTTCGCTGCGGATATGCGAGATGTACATCCCGTCGTGGGCGCTGGCTTCGCGGGCCAGTGCGATCAACTCCTCGGTGTTCGCGTAACTGCCCGGCGCGTAGATCAGCGCCGAACTGACGCCGACCGCGCCTTCGCGCATTGCTTGGCCGACCAAGGCGCGCATCTGCTGGAGCTGCTCAGGCGTCGCGCGAACGTCGTCATAGCCCAGCACGTGTGCCCGCACCGTCGCGGCCCCGACGAAGGAAGCGATATTGGTCGAGACCCCGCGCCGCGCCATGTATTCGAGGTACTCGCCCAGCGTGGTCCATTCGATCTGGAAATTGAGGTCGCCCCGCGTGGCTGCGATCTCGCGCTTCATCGCGTCGTTGAGCGGTCCCATCGAGGTGCCCTCGCCCATGACCTCCAGCGTCACGCCCTGACGGATGTCGCTCTGGGATCGCCCATCGACGAGCAGATAGTCGCCCGCCCAACTGAGCATGTTGATGAACCCCGGCGCGACCGCCAGGCCCTGCGCGTCGATGACGCGCTCGGCGTCGCCGGCCAACGTGCCGAGCGCCACGATCCGATCGCCCTTGATCCCGATATCGCCCCGGTACGGCGCCCGCCCCGAACCGTCATAGACAACGCCCGAGACGATCGCGACATCGTATGTCGCCGCGCTGCAGAGGTCGGTGAGGATAACCAGAAGAACCACGACTCGCCATAGCCAGCATATCCTTCGCATAGAATCGACTCCTCATAAGCCAAGCCGTCCTTGAGCAACGGCCAGTGAATGCGGAAGCTTCTCGGGATGCATGATATCGCGTCGCGGTGCATCCCGCAATGCGGAGCTGCGCCATCTGGGCCGATCTGAAGTCTGGGTGGTCTCAGTCGATCAGGGGCCCGGCGATGCGTTCGCCGCGGCGCTGGCGGGCCTGGTCGTCGGGATCGAACGTGCCGTAGAACAAGGCGTTGTTGTCCGCCCAGGTGACGAGCCGTTCGAACTCCTCGTCGGTCAGCTCGACGCCTTCGTGTCCGTCCCTGAGCATGGCGATCAACGAACTGCTGCGCGCGCCGAAGAAATCGGGCTGGGTGATCGGTTCGCTGTTGGAGATGCGGAAGTCCTGGTCCGGCTCCAGTGCACCCCATTGGGCGTATCGTACAAGCGGCGCCAGTTCATAGTAGGAGATCGAGAAGGGCGCCTCGTCGTCCTCCCCTTCTGAACGCGGCATGGCGCCGGTCAGGACGAGGTCGCCGTCCGTTCGCTCGCCGCCATGGCATCGGACGCAATGCTTGTCGAGGACGGGTTGCACCAGGAGCGGATAGCTCAGAGGTTTCGAGCCGTCCGGGCCCGGCCGGATGGCTGACGGTGCGCGGCGCGCCGCCTGGCCCATGGGGTAGTCGGGCGGCGCCGTCATGCGGTGCTCGTGACATCCAACACAGGAAACCTGCTCGCCGGGCTGGAGGTAGGCGACGCTGCGCATGCATTGCACCGACTGGCCCAGTTCGTCCAGCGCCTGGAACGCGAGACTCATGCCGGCCGGCGCGGTGAAGTAGGCCGATCCGTCCGGTTCGACGGGGACCGTCCCCAGGACCTGCCGGCCGCAGGCGGCGGTGGGCAGGCCGATGAGCGGGTAGGTCTCCAATTCGGAACTCCGAGGGTAGACGTGGATGATGCGCAGTGCGGTGATCCTGACGCCCTTGGGTAGTGGTGGGTCCGCCTCGTAGACGTTCTGTACGTAGAAGGTCCCCTCCACCGGCCCGGTCGGGTCGGATTGCTCGGGCAACGTCTCTTGGCGCGGCCGGGCCCGTAACGGCATCGCCCAGAGACTGGAGACGTTCAGATCGCGATAGAGCAGTTCTTTGTTCCCGAAGCGGTCCACCAGATAGAGGCCGAACATGTTGGCGGGGTTGGGTTCCGTTTCGATGTAGACCAGTTTGTCGAAGCTGTAGCTGGCGAGGAAGACGTCCTCCGAGAGCGGCATGGGGCTCTTGTAGGTGTGGTGCGGCCAGCGCCTCTGTTCGACAGGTACGTGATCGCCCGGCTCGTGCCAGTCATCGCGCATCGAGGTTTCGGTCTCGGGGAACAGGGCGTCGGGGGTGAGCCGCTCCAGGGGAGCGAGCCCATCCACGCCTTTCGTGACATCGACAAGCACGATCGATCCGGCCGCGATCGAGTGGTGACAACCGGCCAGCGCCATGATCCGGTTCGAACCGGGGATGGCTCGCGGCTCGAAGGTCGCCATGGGATTGAACGTGTTGTTCCCGTAGTAGATTGCGGGGTTCGTGCCGTCCGGCCGCGTGATCCAGAGCTGTTGGTAGAGACTCGCCTCGCGGTCCACGTAGTCCCAGCGCGTGTAGATCAGGCGCCCGTCGTTCATCACAGCCGGGTCGTACTCGTGGATCTCGTGGAAGGAAATCAGACGTGCGTTGGATCCGTCGGCGCGCGCCAGGGTCAGCGTATGGCACGGCGCGAAATCCGGGCCGCACCGGCTGTACCCGCCCCGGCGGGTGGAGACGAACACGATATTGCCGTCCGGCAAGTAGCGCGGCGCGATGTCGTCGTGGTCCGAAGTGATCAGGGGACGCAGTTGATGACTGTCCGCTTCGATTTCGTAGATGTCGAAGTGGTGACCCGGATTGCCCTGGGTGGCTCTTCTGGGCGGGCGGTCCAGCGGGCAGAACGAGAAGAGCACCCGCGCGCCGTCGTAGGAAACGTCGAGGTGTTGATACGCGCCGCGCGGAAGCTTGCCCTTCGTCAGCGCCCGGCATCGCATGGATCGGCCGGGCTGCTCCAGCACGAAGATACCTCCCCCTGGACGAGCGAAGCGCCCGATGTACTGGTGTTGCATGATGCTGTTGTTCGTGGGCACGCCCTTGACGAAGGCAATCGGCCCGGTATCGGCCAGTGGATTCTGCAGGGCGATCCGACGGCGCAGACGATGGACTCGGCGCCAGAGGTCCTCCCAGGTTGCCTTGGAGACACCAGGTGTGTCCTTTAGTCGCCGCAAGTTGTTGCGAAGGCGAGCCCATTGCGATCGCGCTCGATCCATCGAGACACCCGCTTGAGTCAGATGCGCGATCAGCGCGTCGCCCCGTTCAAGGGTGGTTTCGATCGCTTGATCGTACCGGCGTGGCTCGCGCTCCGTGTCGATCCCGTCCTGGAGACGCCAGTCCCATTCGATCAGCGCCCGTTCGATCCCCGAACGCATGGCGGGCAGTTCAGGACGCGGAAACTGGTCGACGGACAAGGTCGAAACGGGAAGTGTCATGGGATACGCCTTCCCATTGGCGACCAGTTCGAGACGGGTCAGGCGAATGACTGATGCTTCGGTGCCGCTTCGCATCCTGATCGTAAGCTCGGCTGTCTCGTTTTCTGGCCGGCCCTCGGCCTGCAAGAGCGCCGGTGTCTTCTCGAGACGGCGCCACTGTGCCTGTGCCGTATTCAGTGAGAAGCTCATCTGCGCTTCCGGGCCATCCCAAAGCTCGGCCATGGCGCCGATCTGAAACGGCCCCTCCACGCGTACGAGAGGGACGGTGATGGTGACTGTCTCGTCGGCATCCATCGCGGCGACCAGCATGCCGGCCGGCGCCATGACGGCGATCTGCGATTTCGCCCGGCGTGCGTAGATCAGGGCGAAGCCCGACGCCGCCGAACTGGTCTCGACGTTCGACTCGTCATTCAGGACAACTTCGATCACCCCGGCGCCGGGACCGGCGAGGGCTTCGCGGCGTCGGAGCGTGGCATTG
>JANQFY010000412.1 GCA_028277585.1 Sedimentisphaerales bacterium | reverse complement strand
GCCGGTCTACCACGAGAACCGCCTGTATCTGATTAGTGACACAGGAGTCGCAATGTGTCTGGACGCGGCCCATGGCGGCGTCGTTTGGCAAGAGCGGCTGAGGGGGCGATTCACCGTCTCGCCCATCATCGCCCGCGACAAACTGATCCTGATCAACGAGAAGGGGCTGAGTTACATTCTCGAGGCGGGCGACGAGTTCTCCATACTCGCGCAGAACGATCTGAAGGAAGAAACCCTGGCCACGCCGGCTGTGTTAGGCGGAAGGATCTATCTGCGAACCGCCTCGCATCTCTACTGCATCGGCCCATGACGATATCGCTCGGCCTGCTGCGATATTTGACTTGATTTACTGCTGCGTTTCAGGTATAATAAAGTCTGATTTCATATAGACTTACAGCCCTGGAGGATGGTGGAAGGTGAATCCCTGGTTGGAGACGGCCGGCGTTGCACTGGTAGCTGGGTTGGGCGTCGCGCTGGGCGGCGTTTCCGGCCGGCTTCGGCGCCCGTGCTGGGCCTTGGGATACGTGGTTTCCCTCTCCCTGATTGCCCTGCTCGTCCTGGGGCGATGCTATCCATCGCTGCATTTCACCCGGCCCTATTCCTGGATTGTCGCCACGCGGGCAAGATTCCTGGTCACCGCCTTGGCCATCACATTGGGCCTCTCGACCCCCTTGTCACGTCTGCCCCGCCATTGGGAGCGGGCGAGCCTATGGCTGCTGATGCTTGGACTCGTGGTGCGATTCTCCGTACTCCCGTTTCTGTTGCCCGCTCTGCTGGGAGGCCGCCTGGCCGGCCTGCAAACGACGATTGACGGCAACGGTGTCTGCCTCCAGACCACGGCATACACCTGCGGGCCGGCGGCCGCGGTTACAGCGTTGCGAAGACTCGGACTCCCTGCCGACGAAGGCGAAATCGCCGTGCTGGCCCACACCAGCCCCGTCGTCGGCACCCTTCCGGCGTGCCTCGACGAGGCGCTGCGCAATCGATATGCCTCTGACGGACTGACTTGTCAGTATCGGCGTTTCGACAGCCTGGCCGAACTGGAATTGTCCGATATTACACTGGCTGTCATTCATGACGCCTTCCTTTTGGACCACTGCGTCGCCGTGCTGGCCGTCACCCGCGATACCGTCACCTTGGCGGACCCGTACATCGGCATCCGCTCGATGCCTTGCGAGCAATTCGAGAACATCTGGCGATCCACTGGCATCGCCCTGAGTCGCGATACGGACCCTGTCCGTGTCGAACTGAACCTGTAAGATGAAACGTTCAAGAGCGTGGCTGAGGCTCTGCCCCCGTTTAACCCGCCCGGAGTTTTCTGCCCGCGGCATTTCGGACAACGTGCCACCAGACATTATAGGTCCCTCTCGCTAACGACCGAGCAAGAGTCGCCGACTCGGCGCACACTCCAATCCACTAAACCCATCAGTAGAAATGGTCGATACCCTTCGGAACAAGATTCGGTGCTCGGTGCGCGCTGCGATTTCTGTGCGATAGCGCAACGGCGAATGCGTCGGGACCGGACCACAAGAGGAACAGAGGAGTGCGTGATAATATGACGCAGATTCCAGAAACCGTCTCAGCGCTCGAGACCACCTCGGGCACGTATTTCGGGAGCCTGCTGGTCGCCCGCGGTCTGATCACCAAAGAAGACCTGCAGAAGGCGCTCGATGAGCAGCGAGACAGCGGCGGGCGCCTGGGTGAAGTCCTGCTGCGACTGCAACTCATCGACGACTCGACGCTGACCAACACCCTGGCCGAGTATCTCTCGATCGAACACATGAACCTGGAAGATGTTTCGCGAATCGACGCGCAGGTCGCACGGCTGCTGCCCGAGACCATCGCCAAGCGGTTCTGTCTTATTCCGATCGGTCACGAGGAAGAAGGTGGACGGCTCATGGTCGCCATGGCCGACCCATTGGACGTATTCGCCGTCGACACCGTCATGCTGAAACTGCAGCGACCGATTAAGCCGGTGATCAGCTCGCGCCGCGAGATCTATCGTGCGATTGAATTGATCTATCACAGCTCGGACGCCGAGGAGCGCCAGTTGCGCGACCTGATCGCGTTGGAGAGCGACCACGGCGAGACCCCGGAAGACAACCTCCTGCTCGAAGAGCCATCCGAGATGGATGCCGCCGACGCCGAAGCAGCGAACGACGCGCCGGTCATCCGATTCGTGGGCCTGTTGCTCAAGCAAGCAGTCAAGAACCGAGCCAGTGACGTACATATCGAACCCCAGGCCAACACCACCAGCGTCCGGATGCGCGTCGACGGCCTGCTACGCGGCATGGTGCCTCCCCCCAAACGGATGCAGGCGGCGGTGATCGCCCGAATCAAGATCCTGGCGAAGATGAACATCGCCGAGCGCCGGCTCCCGCAGGATGGGCGACTGCGCATCAAAGCGTCCGGCCGCGACATTGACGTCCGCGTCTCGACGATCCCCACCATCTATGGAGAGAAGGTGGTCATGCGTATTCTGGACAGTTCGGCCGTCAACTACGATCTGAACCGGCTGGGCCTGCAGCCGAAGATCCTCGCGGAATTCGTTGACGTGCTGGCCCAGCCGCACGGCATCGTCGTCGTCACCGGGCCAACGGGCAGCGGCAAGAGCACCACCCTGTACGCGGCTCTGAACCATCTCAAGGACCCGACGCTCAATATCACGACTGTTGAGGACCCGGTGGAGTACCGTCTGGCCGGTATCAATCAGATCCAGGTCAAACCAGAGATCGGTCTCGACTTCGCGCGATGCCTTCGTGCGATCCTCAGACAGGACCCGGATGTGGTCCTGATCGGAGAAATCCGCGACAAAGAGACCGTGGACATCGCCGTCAAGGCGTCACTGACCGGGCATCTCGTCCTAAGCACGTTCCACACCAACGATGCGCCGAGTACGATCAGTCGGCTCACGCAAATGGGCGTGGAACGCTATCTCCTGGCTTCAACACTGAATCTCATCATGGCCCAGCGCCTGGTGCGTCGGATCTGCGAGCATTGCAAGGAGCCGACTCAGACAAGTGAGGAGGTTTGGGCTCGTCTGGGAGTGGATGCCGAGCAGGCCCGTCAGACCGTGCTCTACAAGGGACAGGGCTGCCCACTCTGCGGACAAACCGGCTATGCCGGACGACTGCCGATATTCGAATTCCTGATGGTGGATGAGGACATCTCCGATCGCATCGTCTCGAACCAGACCGAGGCCCAGATCCGAGCGGCCGCACGCGCGAAAGGCTATGGGGGCCTCCTCGAAAGCGGCGCCCGCATGGCGCTGCTCGGCGAAACGACAGCCGAAGAAGTGATCCGAGTGGCCTCGACCATGGAAGCATAGAGAATCGAAAACCGTGGTCATCCGGCGACGGGACGGCTCAGGCAGAGCCAGATACGTCAGCCGCTGACCGCCTCGTTGAGAACTGCCAATGGCTAACTACACATACATCGCCCGCGACACGGGAGGGCTGCGCCGCGAAGGGCTCCTGCAGGCTGAGTCGTCAAACGACGCAGTCGAGGCCCTGCACCAGCGTGGATTGACGCCGACCTCCATCGAGGAGGCCGCCGCCGAGAAACCGAGCAAACGCCGATCCGTTCAACGGGGCCGCGTCACCTCGGCTGAACTGGCCGCCCTGTGCTGGCAACTGAGCACAATGCTCGACGGCGGCATCGCGATCACAGCCGCCCTGGAGATTGTGGCCAGTGACACCGAGAATCTGCAGCTCAAATCCATTCTCCACCAGACCTTCGCCAAGGTGAGCGAGGGAAAGCCGCTCTCGAATGGGTTCAAGGCGTTCCCGAAGGTCTTCTCGCGTCTGAGCATCGCCATGATCGTAGCGGGCGAGACCAGCGGCAACCTGGCCCACGCCCTCCACACGCTGGCGGAGTACTTCGAGAACCGAGACAGATTGAACAAGAAGATCAAGACCGCCCTGGCGTATCCGATCTTCGTCCTGACGCTGATCAGCGTGATCATTCTGGCCATCATGGTGTTTGTCGTTCCGCGCTTCAGTAGCATTTTCGACCAGTTGGGCGGCAACTTGCCCGCCTTCACCCAGGCCTTCATGGGCGTCCACGAATTGATGTGCAATAACGCGCCCTACCTGATCGCAGCGATCGGGCTGTTGATCGGCGGCGCCGTGCTCCTTTCTCGGACAAGACAGGGGCACAACGCGTTCAGCCGCCTCATTCTGCGGCTTCCCATCTTCGGCAGGTTGTCGTTGGAGCTGTTTGTCGCGACCTTCTGCACCACGATGGCCACCCTGCTGGAGGCCGGCGTGCCGGTCCTGGATGTCTTCGAGATCCTGCGCGGCATGACCGGCAACGACGTTATCTCAGGCGCGATTTCGCGCACCCGGAAGCACATCACCGATGGCTCCAGTATCTCGGCCGGCATGGCGGCAACGGGCTTCTATCCCAACATGGTCGTGAAGATGGCCCAGGTGGGCGAAGAGAGTGGCTCGCTCTCGGCGATTCTGCGCAAAACGAGCGAGCACTACGAACGCAAGATCAACGCGACCATCGACGCGGCGATCGGTCTGCTGGAGCCGCTGATGATTGTCTCGATCGGAACCATCGTACTGATCGCAGTCATCGCGCTATACCTGCCCATCTTCTCTATATCGGACGTAGCGTCATAGAGACTGTGTTAGATTGTGAATACCGGCAAAGTCATCTTCTGATTTGGCCGATGAACGAAAAGCTGTGAAGTGGTGGAGGAGGAGCCACATCGATACGAGCGCGGCGCGTGTCGCGCGAAGAGCATTTCCCGGAGGAGGCAGGACGCCTCGAAAACTATGGTTTAGTGAGGTGTAGTATGAAGAGCAAACGCGGCTTCACAATGGTGGAATTGATGGTCGTCGTTCTGATCGTGGGCATCCTGGCCGCGGTGGCGGTCCCTCTGATGAGCGGTCGCATCGACGCTTCGAAGTGGTCGGAAGCCAAGGCGGCGATGGGCACGATCGCCTCGGGTCTGCGGGCTTATGCGGCAGAGAAGGGCAGCTTCTCGAGCACACCGTCGCTGTCGGATCTCGGCATCTCAGACAACGATCTGGACGGCACCTATTTTACTCATGACGCCTACAAGATCACGTCCGCCTCGGCCAGCAGTGGTCAGGTCGCCTTCGTGATCACCTGCACCGCGGCTGATTCGACCCGAAGCGACAAGCCGAGCAGCCCGGCGGGCATGACCCTGACCTCCAGCTCGGGCAACAAGTACGTCGCGACCTTCGCGGAAGTCAAGGGCAAGTAATCCAGTCACGATAGGATCACAGAGATTTGGCTTCGCCCATCGATTCCGATGGCAAGCGCCCTCTCTGAGCGACATGTCGAGCACACACGACATCAGCGGCTATACACCCGGCGGCCACGCGCCACGCGTTCATCGCAGGCCGTGCGCTGCCGGTGTGACGCTGATCGAGGTGATGATGGCGTCGGTCATCCTCGTCGTGGCGGCCCTGGGCACGCTGCGCTGTCAGTATTACGCCGCCGTGCACGGGCGCATCGCCAAGGCTCAGATGTCCGCCGCACACGTGGCGCAGTTGCTGCTTGAGGATTGGAAGAGCACCGGAGGTTCGACCGAATACGATCCCGCGCGTCTGGAACTGGGCTTCTCGGACCCGCTTGCGATCCCGTCCGGGTTTTCGACGGCCGGGGGATTGGGATCCACCCTGCATGGCGGCGTCTATGCCATCACACTGGACGAGACGCGCGTGCAGGTCATGCTCAAGCACCGAGACGTGATCGACGACGACTACGCCAAGGCCACGCTTCGACAATTGTCGGTGATCATCCGATTCGCAGCCAATGACGACGGCAAAGGCGGCGAAAGCGATCGCCGGCTGGCGGAAATGCCGCCTATGACGTTGGTGACCTATGTCCGGATTGACGCCTCGAACGGCTGAGAATGATGGCTGACTTGGGCTGCAAACAACGAAGTAGACAGACGCATCAGCGGCGTCGTGGTCCGCTTCGATCCGGTATGACCATGGTGGAGCTGGTGGTCGCCGGCACGACAGCGGTCATCCTGTTCCTGGCGGTGGGCGTACTGCTCGATGGAGGACATCGCGCCTGGCTGCAGGCCTATGCCTCGGCGCACGGGCGGGAACATGAGGCAGCCGAAACCGTGCGTTCGGCGTTCGGAAGTATGGGCCGCCGGGCCAACCGAACGACGTACGTTCTCTATCGAATCGAGCGTGGTCTCTTCAAACCCGTCGCGGCCGACTCCTCCAAACCCGAATCGGTCGCCTCAGGCGATGCCGTGGAGTTCAGGTACTGGGATGTCAAGTTGGACAAGTCCGACAGTCACCAAGTCATGGACACGGACAAGACAGCCACCGCCTATGCGCTGTTCTATCTGGACAACGAACGGCTCAAGGTGGACTACGGTCCCTACCCGCCCGGAGCGGTGCCAGAAGGAGGCGGCCGTCGAAATACGACGGACGTCACCACGATTGTCCTGGCTGAGAATGTCACGGTCGATGAGGGGCTCAAGCCGTTCAGTCACACGGCCAGCGGCGGCGTCGGTCGCGGTTCGGTCCGACTGAATGCAACGCTGACCAACCCGGACAGCGGCGAGACAACGCGCATCCTGACCGGTGTGCTGCTGCGCAACATATGGCCCCGATGAGATTCATTGCCATGGCGAGAAACAGACCAATCCGCCACACGAAGCGCCCCCCCCTGCGGGGCCCCCGCAAGGGGCTCGCCCTCGGTCTGGTGGTGATCTCGCTGGGCATCCTGACAGCCCTGGGATTGGGCCTGTTGAGCGTTGGCTATGGCGCGCGGCGTCAGGCGATCGCCGCCAAGGCAGACCTGGCCGCGATGCTGGCCGCCGAGGCCGGCTACGAGAAGGCCGTCTTCTGGATGAGCGAACAACAGGACATGCTCAGTGCCCTGCAACAGGGCGTCGCCGGGACGAGCGGTCGAGTATCCTTCCCCGACAGTTCGTCGAGTTACCAGATCAGTCTCTTCACGTTCGCCGGGACACGTCCGGTATTCCGCGTGTCCTGTCTGGGACGCAGCGGCGTGTTTGAGAGGAAGGTTGACGTCCTGGTCGTGCAGGCAATCAGCGGCTGGGACATGGGGATGTGTCGCGTCCCCACCAGCGCCACCCAGACCAGTCCGGTCAGCTTCACCACGGGCGAAGTGATCGACATGCCGGTCAGTATCAATGAAAGAAACGAGTATCCCGACCAGCGAGACATCCACATCATTGGCAGCCCGAGGTTCAAAAAGCCGGTGGCAATGGGGGAATCCCGGCGCACCACGGGCGGTTCGGACAAGTACTACGGGGTCATGAGTCTCTTTGAAGATGGAATCTACTTCGACCAACCGAAGACGAGAGTCACGGATGAGAAGACGGTTCAGAAGAAGATCGATCGTTTCCGGGACAGCACCAAAGCCGAGTACCGCTACAAGCCGGTGGGACAAGCGGCGGTTTCGAACCGACAGTCGGCAGTGCAACTGGAGTTCTTCGTCAAGAATGGGGTTGGCAGCGTACGCGTGACCAATAACTGCACCGTGCGCGGCGTGAAGCATGATCAAGACTGGAAGACATATGAT
>JANQFY010000362.1 GCA_028277585.1 Sedimentisphaerales bacterium | reverse complement strand
CCGCTCTTGACGATCGTCTGCTCGGCGAACGGCGATTCGAGATGCCCCACCTGCGACCCGTTGCCATCGACACCATAGCCATCGACCCAGGTCTGATAGATGCGATTCTCCTCGTCGTCGTAGCTCTCGAAGTCCTCGACAACGATGTAGCCTTCCGTCGAGAAGCTCCAGACCGGGCCGGCCCAACTGCTGATCGCTTCGGCCTCGTTGACCTCGACGATCTGCCAATAGTACGTCGCATCCAGATGCAGCGCTTCAAGATCGGCGGCCGTCGCGGTGACCGTACCGACCAACTCCAGGGCGTTGGGATCGGTGCTAAGATAGACCTCACTCGAAACGGCTTCGCGACCCGCACGCCAACTGGCGTCGGCATCGACCGCGACGTTCGCAGCGCCGTCTTCCGGCTGCGGCTCACGCGCCTGGACCGGGATCGATGTGAAGCGGACCTCGCTGAGCCCGAACTGGCCCAGCATCCCGAACCCGCTGTTGATCGTAATCCTGACGTGCTGCGCCGCCACGCCGCCGAACTCAATAGTCGTGTTGGCCGTGTACGTCGCCGAGGCGGTCGCCTGGTTGAACGTCACATCGCCCAGAGTCGCCCAATCGACACCGTTCTCGGAATACTCGATCGTGGCGTCTTTGACACCAAAGCCAAGCATCGGCTCGAACTGGACGTTGTAGTTCCAGACGAGCATCTCGTGCAGCTTCTCGACACCCTCGAAAGCGAACTCGAGGGTTGCCGTCTCACCGGCCGGGGAGATCTGCCACATGTCGGTGCTCTCGGTCGAATGCTCATCGTTCTCATTCAGGCCGGAACCGTTGACCAGGTTCTCCGGGCCGGTGCCGGGAGCAGCCTCGATATTGCTCGTCGCCGTGACATTGGCGATCGGGTACGCCAGCGGTTCGACCGTGAAACTCCAGGTCTCGCCCTTAAAGATCGTGTTGTCAGGAGCGCCGTTGACTTCGTCGATGCGCCAGTAGTAGGTCTGGCCATACTCAAGAACGCCATCGATGTCGTAGGTCGACGCCGATTGGCCCTGACTGACCAACACGCCCCTGTCATCGCCGCGGCTGGCCTCGTTCACATCCTCGAAGACGATTCCGAGATAGACGTCGTGGGTCGCAGCGTACTCACCGGCTTCCCAGCCCAAGCTTACGTCTCGCGGCACATCGATCTTGGTATCTTCCGGGATGGGTGCAGAGGCCTGTTCCTTGCTGATACCGAACATGGCGGCCTGAATCTCTCCTTGGGTGAGTTCGACATCATAGAGCTGAAAGTCGTCTATCACCCCCAGGTACTGGTTGGCGCCGCCCGGACCAGCACCGATGACGAACGCATCAATCTCCGTGACGAGGCCTGTCGCGTCGCTCCCACTGAGGAAGGGCTCGCCATTGAGGTAGATGATCTTCTCACCGGTGTCCGTGTTCTTGGTAAAGGCCCAGTGGTTCCACACGCCGGTAGCCAGGCCCGCATCCAGGGCGGTGAAGATTCGCTCTGGCTCCCAAGCCCCTGCGGTAGTAGCCGTATCATAGTAGACATTGCCATTGCCCCAGGGGATATGGCACCCGGCTATTCGATTGGCCCCGCCGCCGG
Source organism: Sedimentisphaerales bacterium (assembly GCA_028277585.1). GTDB lineage: Bacteria > Planctomycetota > Phycisphaerae > Sedimentisphaerales > Anaerobacaceae > Anaerobaca. The sequence goes on along the minus strand of JANQFY010000362.1, from coordinate 32,868 downwards.
TGGCGAAGAATCCCCAGTTGTTGCCCAAGGCGTCGTATCCAAAGGCCCAGAAAGCCACGGTGAAGTGAGTTTCGATCGGCTCCCAAGCCTCCGGCGGCACATTGACCCATACACCATTTCCCACGGCCACGCCGCCACCTATCTGGCCTTCGACCCAGACCGAATCACCACCCCCTTCGACCACGCCGTCATTTCCATAGCCGGAGGTATCCACGGCCGTAGTGCCGGCCCCATCGTCAAACGGCCAATAGCCCACGAGGTCGGCCGAAGCTGTACCGATCGCGCCGAGTACGACCAAAGTAATTCCCAACCCACACAATCGTCTAGACATGTTCAGGACCTCCTTCAGAAGAAACTCATAGAACCTCACTCCAGCCACACACCGAAGTGCATCTGCTTCCATGCTTCTCCGCGAACTCCCTCCCTGGCGGAGCGACCGGCCCCAGTGGCGCCGGCCCGGGTTTGGGTTTATCGCTCTCTGATGGAACAGATTATAGGCGTTCGGGGCCACCTCCTTTCCGCATCCTAGGGAGTGCTCGCTCTGGAAAGGAAGGGAACCGTCGCAGGCGCGTGCAGGATGCACCCACCCTGTCCACCCCCTGGCAACCTCTGCGTCTCCCGCAACACATGGCGTTCAGGCCTCCGAGCAGCGTTTCTACCGGAACTCACGATTCCGGCGATCACCGGTCCCCCTCGCCGCCCGTGCCGCAGCGCCCTCGCTTCTAAGAAACCCTAACGTACTCCAGTATATCGGCAAAGGGCCGTTGCGACAATAGGATTCTCTCCATAGGTCTGTTCGCGAAGTGGTTCTTTCCATCCGGCCCGTTGGATCGACATGTGCGTTCGGAGCACGAGTCGTTCGACAGGAGAATAGGTGAATCGTCAGGCCTGCTGGGCTTGGGTGACCTGCTTCGTCAGTTCCGTCAGCAGGGCCTGCATCTTGGGATCGCCTTCCTGAGCGTCGGCGATTTTGCTGCAGGCATGCATCACGGTCGTGTGGTCGCGGCCTCCGAGATGACCGCCGATTTCTTCGAGGCTGTGCTTGGTCAAGCGACGGGCCAGGTACATACAAATCTGTCGAGGCACGGTGATGCTCTGACTGCGCCGCTTGCTCTGCAGATCGGTCAGGCGGACATCGAAGTGCTGCGTCACCACGTCGATGATATCGCTGATGCTGATGTGCCGGGTGGCGAGTTTGATCTGCCCTTCCAGCGCCGTCTGCGCCAACTCCAACGTCACCGGCTCCTTCAACGTAGTCGCCAAGGCGTAGATGGTCGTCAGGGCGCCCTCCAATTCCCGAATGTTGGCCTGGACCTGCCGGGCGATGTACTCGGCGATTTCATCGTTGATTTCCAAACCACGCAGATGCGCCTTCTTCTGAACAATGGCGATGCGCGTCTCATAGCTCGGCGGATCGACGCGGGCGACCAGCCCCCAATTGAATCGGCTAATCAGGCGCGCCTCGAGCGAGGGAATCTCGTTCGGAGGGCTGTCGGCGCTGAGGATGATCTGTTTGCCGCTGTTATAGAGCGCGTTGAAGGTATGAAAGAACTCCTCCTGGCTCTGCTCGCGCTCGCGCAGGAACTGAATGTCATCGATCACGAGCGCATCGACGGTGCGAAACTGGCTGTGGAACCCGGTGATGTTTCCCTGTTCGATGGCGCGGATGAATCGATTAACGAAGTCCTCGCAACTGAGCAACTGAATGACCGCTCCGTCGAGGCGCCGCTGAATCTCATGACAGACGGCGTGCAGCAAATGGGTCTTGCCCAGGCCTGCCGTGCCATAAAGAAAGAGCGGGTTATACGTTTCGCCCAGTGACTGACTGATGGCGACACAACTGGCGTGAGCCAGACGATTGCTGGGACCGACGACGAAATTGACAAACGTGTAGTCCGGATGCAGTGCGGGCCCGACGCGACCGGCCGGTTCGGGCGCGATCATTTTGCCGCCGGAGCCGACCACGAAATCGACCGTCACAAGATGGCCCGTGATCTGCTGGGCGGCGCGAGTAAAACTGGATCGACAGTTCTCGTCGAGATAGCGCACATTCGATTCGTCGGGGCAGCCGATGTCGATCGAGCCCCCATCGAAATCCAGGACGCTCAAATCGTCGAACCACTTACGGGCATTGGCCGGATCCAGCGCCTTGGCTCGATCGACGATGTCCGTGAAAATGTTGTGCACCTCACCTGCGGGCAAAGCCAGCCTCCTTTACGCGCATCCCGGCTGATCCTTCGATATGAAGAACCTTCTCCGGCCGTGCGGGACACACACTGCTAGCTGTCGCATATCCAGACCACATAGGGCACGCCGACCCACTATCTACAACAAAGGAACCGCCCCCGTAAATCCAACTCGGCTCATGCCTATGGGGCACAATTGGAGTCCCATATTTAAGCCCTCTCAGACCCAATGTCAAACGAAATCGGCATGCGACGCGAAAATCAGAACACGCGTTGGACGCGACGTTCGCTAACCATCCGCGGCGCGGATTTGCACCTCTGCCCTTGCAATTTCCCAAAATGCCGATACCATCGACGCGTGGTGGCGACTGCCATTTGTCCCGAACTTCTCTGGCCGTCGTAACGGCACGGCGTCTAACGACAAATAGGAATCCGACATGGGAATATTCTCCAAAACGAAAGATTATCTGAAGGAACGACTGGGCAAGACCCGCAGCAAGATCAGTTCCTCGCTCTCGACGGTATTGAGTCTGGGCCGCAAGATCGATGACGACTTGCTGGACGAACTCGAGGAGACGCTCATCCGCGACGATATCGGCGTCGAGACTACCGACAAGCTCATCACGGAACTGCGCGACGCCTATCGCGCCCGCAAGATATCCCAATCCGAAGAGGTGATCCCCTTCCTGAAGGAGCACATCAAGAGTTACTGGCCTCATCAGGACAGGCAGTTGCATCAAGCCGATTCAGGGCCGACTGTCATCCTGGTCGCCGGCGTCAATGGAACGGGCAAGACCACGAGCATCGCGAAGCTCGCTTACACGCTGAACCAGGACGGCAAGAAGGTCATCGTCGCCGCCTGCGACACGTTCCGCGCCGCGGCGGTCGAGCAATTGAGCATCTGGGCCGATCGCATCGGGGTTCAGATCGTCAAACACCAGTCCGGCAGCGACCCGGCCGCTGTCGCCTTCGACGCCTGCGAGGCCGCCCTGGCGCGCGACGCCGATGTGGTCATCCTCGACACCGCCGGACGACTGCACACCAAGAAGGATCTCATGGTCCAACTGACGAAGATACGGGACGTCGTGACGCGCAAGATCCCGGACGGCCCCCACGAAGTGCTGCTCGTCCTGGACGGCACCACCGGACAAAACGCGATCTCACAGGCGAAGCTGTTCACCGAAGCAATCAATGTCACCGGCATCTTCTTGTCGAAGCTCGACGGCACCGCCCGCGGCGGCATCGTCATCGCGATCAAGGACCAACTCGACATCCCCGTCAAGTTTGTGGGCCTGGGCGAGAAGCCTGAAGACATCGCCGAGTTCGAACCGGATAACTTCGTCGACGCCCTCTTTGCGTAACAGTAACGACGGGCAATCGAGCGGAGAAGTGTGGCTCCTGCGGAGGATTCGCCATGATTGACTCGGAAGCGCGGAAGCAAGTAGCAGCCGTGACCAGGTTGTTCCTAACCGAGAAGATCACGTCCTTCGAGTTCGACGACGCGCTTGGCCGAATCCGGACAGACGATCCAACGGTCATGACAATTGCACATGAACTCTGGCACTTCTATGACGACCTGAAGAATCACAAGGTCGCTCTGACCAAATCGGAGTGGGATTACATCTACCGCCTGATCCTCATACTTGAATCAGATGCCGACGCAGATATCGAAATCTGCACGGTGCGATCATGGTCGCTTCGACATGGCGTCGCGGCTAGTGCCCTGGCGCTCTTCACACTCCTTGCCTGGCGAGTTGGCTGGGGCACACAGCTGGTGGTCCTCGCATTGCCGTTCGGCGTACTTTCTTTGCTGCTGGCTCTGTGGCGCCTCCTGAGCACTCCGAAACCCACGCCCCTAGAACTTACCTCGGCGCCGTTCGTATCGTTGCCCCAACTACTCGGAGCCCGTCGCCGGACACCGGACTTTGCGAAAAGAAACTATCCAAATCACCTCGCAGAGCGCAGAATCAGACACCCGCTCATCGCACTATCGACAGAATGGCCTTCATTCCTTGCTCTGGGCCTGGCATGGCTGATGTTCGCCCCGATTCCCCTGTTGCTTCAGTCCCTACCCGACACTGGCAGCAGGCTAACCACGAAGGCATCCTGAGGCTCAAACGGAATCGTTGTGATTGCATCGACAGAATGTATAATAGGCAATAGCGGCGAATAGCACTGGATCGTGGCCGTCCATGTGCGCTCGATTGCACATGAGATGGTGTCACATGAGAGGGCACAGGACATGGCAATTCCTAAGCATCAGTTCGTTGTCGACGACAGCGGCGAGAAGAAAGCCGTGATACTCGATATCACCGAATACCGAAAGCTGATTGAGGAAGCAGAAGAACTGGAGGCGATCCGCGCTTATGACGCCGCGAAAGCTGCCGGCGACGAAGCTGTCCCATTCGAGCAGGCCATCAACGAGATCGAGCGGGATCGACAGTGATATACGCCATCACGATTCTCCGACGCGCCCAAAAGGAACTCTCGCAACTATCACCGGAGCCTTATCTTCGAGTGTGTGACGGCATCCGGAAGCTCGGCGAGAAACCCAGGCCGCCCGGTTCGAAGAAACTCAGTGGTCGTGTGGGGTGGCGAATCAGGATTGGCTCATATCGGGTAGTCTACGAAATCGACGATCAGACCCGCACGATCACTATCATGCACATCGGACACCGTCGGGACATCCACCGGTGACATCGGATCACAGGCCAGACCTCTCGGCCTCTATACATCCGACGGAACCACTCGCGCCTTCAGGTTCATCCATATCAATGGGTCCGGCTGTGTGGGCGGACCGACGCCCTCGATACGAATGGCGGTAGGGATGAAGGGGCACTGACAGTGAGCCAGGTCGAAGGTGACCCGATACGCCCAGTTCTGCAGCAGTTCGCTCTGGGGATTCAGAAGTCGATGACTCCGCCCATTTGCATCGGTGAGGTAGATGGGCGGGAGGTTGTCGGTCTTGAGACAGTAGTACTCGATGTCAGGCCCCGGGCCATCGACCAGGACTCCCGGGAAGCCGAGCTCCACCCAGTGCCTTTCAGGCAGAATGAGAAAGGTATTGGCGCCCGGTTTCTCGAGAATGGAGTTCGGATCGATGGGAACGTACAGGTCCGGCCTGCCGTCAAAAGGAATCAACCGCTCCCAACCGTCACCATCCGGATCATGGACGCCGATCAACTGCGACGCAAATCCCCAGGGCACGGGCTCCGAGACCTTCGGAACTGCGGAAGTCGGACCGCGCACAAGGGCTGAACCGGCTGTCAGTGCCAGGATCGCAACAACGACAACCCCGATACCACACGGCGTCGCGACCAGACCGACCGCTCCGGCCCCCACCACTTCGGCTGTCACCGCGGGGATGGCCGCCGTGCTCTTGCTGCGCAGACCCGTGACCAGGGCGAAGCCGGTCAGCCCCGACAGGAAGTACCGCGGCCCGAAACCACGATTGTGCAATTGACGTTGCAGCGCCCGCTTGGCGCGCATGAAGAGCAGACGCGCGCGAAGTTCCGATCCGCCCCCGAGGACGATGGCAATCTGAGCAAAGGAGAGTTGCTCGAAACACCGGAGCACGAGCACGTGACGGTACGTTGTCTTTAGCGTCTCGAGCGAATCACTCATGGCCTCGATCAGCTCGCCCCGCTGGGCGTGGTCGAGCCCGTCCGGCATCGAATGAGCTTCCAACTGATCGAGGATCTCGTGGTCAACGGTCGTTGGCCGCCGGTTCTGTCGTCGGCCCTGCTTGTGGAAGTAGTGTTGTCCCTTGCCTAACGCCGTACGGTATATCCAGGCCCACAGTGATGAGTGACTGTCCGTCTTGAGGTGCTGCAACGACTTGATCAAGGTGAGCATCGTCTCCTGGGTCAGATCCTGAGCCAGATGGTGATCCAGTGTCATCCGGTAGAGATAGACCATCACCCGCGGCCGGACCTCTCGGGCCAACCGGTCCAGGCTATCGGCGTGCCCCTGCTGGGCGTGCCGCACCATCTTCGCAAGATCAACATCACTTTCCATACCGTCTCACCTTCTTCATTCCAGGCCGAATCGGATTCGTTTCATTTTAACGCCCCAAAAATGAAACATCCACCGACGAACCGGGAATGGGGAAACAGACACGGCCCCAGCGCGGGAGGTCCTCACCAATCCACAGCAATAAGAACGCGGAGGTCATCATGATGCTTCAGAAACGTGAAGAAACAGTGAGATTGCTGCTCGCTTGTGCCATCTTGGGCCTACTGCCCTGCTCGCTACGGGCCCAATACGCCGGCGGTACCGGGACCGCCGACGATCCGTTTCTGATCGCCACCGCCGAACAGATGAATGCCATTGGTCTGAACCGAACACACTGGAACAAACACTTCCAGCAGATCGCCGACATAGACCTGGGCGCTTATACAGGCGAACAGTTCCATCGAATCGGCCAATACGGAGGACTGAACTTCACCGGTACGTTCGATGGCAACGGCTTTGAGATCAGGAACTTCACCTGCCAGTCCACCCGAGACAGAATCGGGATGTTCGAGGCGCTCGGTCAACCGGGTGAACTGAGAAACATCGTCCTGATCGATCCCCGAATTGACTGCCCGCAGAGCGTGACCGTGGGTGCCCTGGTCGCAGGTCTGGGCGAAGGTATCATCCGCAACTGTAAGATCCTCGGCGGCACCATTGTCGCCGACTGGGGCGTGGGCGGATTCGTCGGACAGACGTGGGCCGGATCGGGCACCCCTATCAACATCATCGAATGTCACGCCACAGCCGAGGTGACGGGCAACCGCGACGTAGGCGGCATCATAGGCAGCAACTTCGGGCGCGTTCACAACTGCAGTTCCGCCGGTCAGGTGACAGGCGAGCGGAATGTCGGCGGTCTGGTGGGCAGCAACAGCCACTCGGCCCCCTGGAACACCGCCAAGGGCGAGATTGTCAACTCGTACAGCACGTGTCGTGTCTCCGGCGGCGCCAACGTCGGCGGACTCTGCGGACAGTCCGGCGCTCAGACGATGATCACCCATTGTTACGCGGCCGGCCAGGTAACCGGCACCTCGCGTATCGGTGGGCTCCTCGGGGAGGATATGGGGACCACCGTATCCGACTGCTTCTGGGATCTGGACACGAGCGGCCAGTCCGTCTGCGCCGGTGGTACGGGTCTCTCGACCCTTCAGATGCAAGACCCGGCAACCTATCGCAACGCAGGCTGGGACACGGCGGACATCTGGATAGTTCGAGTTGCGGACTACCCCGCCCTGCAATGGGAGTCAACTTCTGGCTATCCGCCGATACCCGTACCCTATCCGGCAGAAGACGCCGTCATCGACGGCGCTCGAGTTGGATGCGCTGCGCCAGAATTCAGGGGCGTCGGCTACGTGAGTCTGCAGCCCGAAGTTGCCAACGAGATAGAATGGACAGTCTCCGCCTCTTCGCCGGGAACGCAGACCGTATGCCTGCGCTATATCAACAGAACCGATCAGGCCGTCTCTGCAGAAGTGTCCGTCAACGGCGTGGTGGTCTGTTCCGAGCAATCGTTCCCAAGTACCGGGGCCGGAGGCGCCTGGAATACGGTCGGCATCTGTGCGTATCTGAACCATGGCAACAACGCAATCAGGCTGACGGCGACTCCGACATCAACTGGACTCCACATCGATGAACTGACCCTGCTCGACGGTGACACGGACCTGGCCTTCGACAGCATCCTGATCGCGTCCGGCGAGCACGCCGACCATCCGGGCGATCGCGCAATCGACGCTAATTCCACCACGTGCTGGATCGCCCAGGGCTACCCGCAGTGGATCGAGGTGGACATGGGTCTGGTCCACAGGATCAACCGAACGGAACTGCTCTGCCCGGAGAACAGAGCCTATCAGTACAAGGTCGAGGCAAAGCTCTCAGCAGAAGATTCCTACGGTCTTCTCATAGACCGGTCAGAGAATGAAACCATCGGCAAGCCGGTCCTGCCCACCGTGGACGCCTTCGAGGCTATGCCGGCCCGATTCGTGAGACTCACCGTGACCGGGGCCCATGACTACGAAGGAACCGAGGTGAAGATCGCCGAGTTCGCCGTCTTCGGGACGGCCCAGACACCGGCCATCTCAATTGGCCCACGCGGGTACGCAACCATCCAGACCGCGCTGGGCGCCGCTGGCCCTGATGACGTCGTTGTGTTGTGTCCAGGGCTCTATCGCACGAATCTCCGCATGATCGAAAAGGCACCGAGAATTGCGGCCGTCGACCCGGTCAATCCTGCAGCAGCTAGAACAACCATCATCCAGGGCCATCCGGGTGAACCGGTCGTGACGCTCGAACCGGTCGCAGACGAAACGTCACTGACGGGCTTGACGCTGACGGGAGGAAGCTACGGCATTCAGAGCAACAGAGCCCCCCTGCATCTGCGAAACTGTCGAATCACCGGCAATCAAGGTCCTGGCATCGAGTTGTTCGCGTGTTCAGCCCACCTCGATCACTGTCTGATCGCGGCCAATGGTGGCGCCGGGGTCGGGATGATCAAGAGTACGGGGCGCGTCAAGGTGGACGGCACGGCGGAGGTCACCAACTGTACGATCGCACAGAACGTCGGACCGGCAACAACAGATGGGCAGCTCCAAGCCACCAACTGCATTTTCTGGCTCAACGGCGACGGCACAGCCCCGCAGATTCAGACCGAAAACCCAGCCCTGACGCATTGCACCACTGAGGTGGACCCGCTCTTTGTCCTGCTCGGCGCATGGGCCGATCCAGACGATTCGACCAGCGAGTGGCTGGCCGGCGACTACCATCTGCAGCCGACCTCCCCCTGCATTGATGCGGGCAATCCGGGCACGCCGTTCGATAGCGAACCGCTGCCCAACGGCGGACGCGTCAATCTGGGCATATATGGAGGGACATCGGAAGCAACGACATCGAGGTGACCTGCCGCGAATGAAGTTGCCATGCGAACGAGATACGCTAGAATACTCGGAAGGCACGCGACCTGCTACAGGGAAGCCCACCAACGCGCGCCGCGAGAAAGGAGTAGCTATGTTCGCACGACTGTTCTGTCTCCTCGCCGCTATGCTCATCCTCTGTCAACCGCAGTTCACAGCAGTCGCGGCGCCAAGGGACCTCCCGGAACCGAAGCCGGTGCCGCGCCTTCAGGTGATTCCACTGCCGTACGGGCAGGCGTCATTTCAGCGTGACGGAGTGGAGATCATGCGGTACCACTTCGGGGCGGGTCTGGAGCGGCCGTTCCTGTATCCGATCATCGGGCCCTCGGGCCGCGGCTTGACGCAGATGGGGCATCCGCACGATCCTCAAGGGCACAGCCACCACAACTCCGTCTGGATCACGCACCACAACGTCGCCGGAAATAACTTCTGGGTCGACACCAGCGGCAACACCATCCGACACCAACGCCTCGTCAAATACGACGACCAGGGCGAAACCTCGTCGATTACGACCGAGAATGCGTGGGTCACTGCGGCTGGCGCGATCCTACTGAACGAGACGCGCAGGACGACCGTGACACTCCTGGGGGACGGGGAGTGGCTGCTCGTGATCGACCTGGCACTAAACGCCGCAGACCGGACGGTGACATTGAATAAGACACCGTTCGGGATTGTCGGCGTACGCATGGCCAAGACGATCGGCGTACGCGACGGCGGTGGGCGCATCCGCAACTCCGAAGGCGCCGTGAACGAGAAGGAGGTCTTCCGCAAGCCCGCCCGCTGGGTGGATTACTCCGGCGCGATCGCCGACGGCGTGCTCGAGGGCGTCACCCTCTTCGACCACCCAAAGAACCCAAACCATCCGTCCCACTTCCACGTCCGCGACGACGGCTGGATGGGTGCATCACTGACGTACACGGACCCACGCGATATAGCACCGGGCAAGCCGCTTCATCTTCGCTACGGCCTGTACGTCCATGCGGACAGGAAGCCCGTAGCTGACATCGAAACCCAGTGGAAGCGATTCTGCAAGCGACCGTAAACGCGGTCGTGGCTCAGAAGTGAACACCCCGGCCTGCACCGGATACCGATGCAGGCGCGGGGTCGAAAGTCACTATCGACTTGTCAAATCTTCGGGTAGGTGCCCAGGTACTCCGTCTTGGGCAGTCCGCCCACCAGCGGCATCGCGTACTTGACAAATGCGTCGGTGACGCCATTGCCGTCGGCGTTGATGTACTCGTCGGGGATCGACTTGGTCTTCTCGGCCACGTTCTTCAGTTCCGTCCGGACCAGTTCGACCGCGTAGTTGTCGCCGTCGCCGGTGCGCTGGATCGCGACCGAACCGCTATCGTGCTCCATCGCGAACTTGACCGCCTGACGGCCGCACTGACGGGCCTCGTCGACGTCGACCTGCGACTGCAGACCAGCGTAGCTGCGCTGCAGGTACCCGAAGGTATCGGCGCGGACGCGCTTGATCTTCAGGTTGGTCTTGATCTGACCGGCGAGGAAATCGGCCAAGGCGCCGGTCCCGGAGAGTTGGATGTTGCCATGGGCGTCCCGCTCTTCGTTTTCAGCCAGCTTCTCGGCCCAGGTCTTGTGGTCGGTGTCGCAGATGCCCTCGCTGACCGCGATCACGCAGCGGCCCAGCTTGTTGTACACGCCTTCGACGTCAGCCAGGAACTTGTCCATCGAGACGGGACGCTCGGGCACGTACACAAGATGCGGTCCATCGTCGTCACGCTGCCTGCCCAGCGCCGTCGCGGCGGTCAGGAAGCCGGCGTGACGACCCATGATGACATCGATCTTGACGCCCGGCAGCGCCCGGTTATCCAGGTCGTCTCCCTGCAGCGCCTGCGCAACGAACTTGGCGGCCGTCCCGAAGCCCGGACAGTGGTCAGTCACGAGCAGGTCGTTGTCCACCGTCTTGGGCACGTGGAAGGCGCGGATGTTGTAGTCGGTCTCGTCGGCCACGGTGTTGAGGATGTGGGCGGTGTTGGCCGAGTCGTTGCCGCCGATGTAGAAGAAGTACCGCACGTTGCGCTTCTTGAACACCTCGATGATCTTGCGGCAATACTCTTCGTCCGGCTTGTCACGGCTCGAGCCCAGCGCCGAGGAAGGCGACGCGGCGACCGTCTCCAGCGTATCGGTCCCGATCTGGCCCAGATCGATGAAATCGTCCTTGACCATCCCGGCGACCGCGTGGACGGCCCCGTACAGGTTCTCGATATCCGCGTGCTTGCGAACCTCTTCGATCACGCCGACCAGCGAGGCGTTGATCACGCCCGTCGGTCCGCCCGACTGCCCTACCACTGCGTTGCCCTTCAGCGTATCTGCCATTTCAATGGGTCTCCCATAGCAAATCCAGCATTCTGTCCTTACGCGAACGGGCCATTATACCGACAACGTCCCAACTCTCAAGCCCCACCCGCAAAAACGGGGTCCCGACGAGCCCTGCCCACGTCAGGCATCGGGGCCGATTGGCTTCGTTTGGGTTCGTTTTCCCGTCAAATCGCTGTTCCTGAGCCAATATCGACGATAATTGGGTTCGTTTGTTCAAAACGACACCTCAGTCCGAAGGCGAGCTGAATCAGGTGCCACAGGCCATGGGCCGAACTTGTTGAATCGCCGCGCCGCGGCGATGACCTCCTCAACTTTGCATTCTACACTTTGCACTTTGATCTCCTTTCTCGGCCCCGCCGAGGAAGAGTCCCCCTCTACTAATGGGCCGAACTGCACGTTCATTGCGAAAAAAACGGGAAACGCAGCACGTCCAAGCGCCGTAACCTCAGGCCGTGACAACACCAAAAAAATCTTCCATGTCACCGGCTTCTGCACATAAACCGTTGCACGTTCTTTGCGAAACGTAGGGCGGGCGTCTCGCCCGCCAAAGTCGTGCGGGGACGCACGACCTACCATGGCCGCAACGGAGGGATCTCCCCATTGCGGGGCAGCGCGTCACGCACGCAGCCAGATTCCTCTATTCCGCCCTCGGCTCCAGTCGGATGATAGTCGAGAAGAACTCCTGAATTCGCGGCTGAGATGCTAGAATAGAATCGCAAGTACGGCACGCGAGGCAGGGACGCTTTTCTCGAAGAATCATGTTCACCTCAGGGAACAGATGTGCGTCCGATCGCATCTTATTCGTATAGAAGCGACGCGGCCCAGTGCGGCGTGTCGATGTCATCATACGATCATAGAAGACTATCTGGAAGGAAGCGAAATGGAGAGGAAAGGAGCTTTCCCCCCTGCTGTCGTGGTCTGCATCCTCATCGCGGCCCTAAGTCGGGCGGCAATCGCCCAATACGGCGGTGGCGCAGGCGAACCCAACGACCCCTACCTGATCTACACGCCCGAGCAGATGAACGCCATCGGCGCCGACCCCAACGACTGGGACAAACACTTCAAACTCATGGCCGACATCGACCTGTCCGCCTATGCCGGCGAGGAGTTCAACCTCATTGGGGCGCGTGGCACAATCGACAGCAGATCGCACGATATCCCAGATGTGACGCAACCGACAGCGTTCATGGGAGTCTTTGACGGCAACGGTCACACCATCTCAAACTTCACGTACGTTTAACGGTACGAATACTACACGGGGCTCTTCCGGTGTATCCACGATCCCAATGCCGAGATCCGCGATCTGGGCCTGATCGAACCGAAAGTGGAGGCTGCAATAGGAACCTACGTCGGCTCGCTCGCCGGCAGGCTTGACGCGGGAGCGATCAGGAACTGCTATGCCATAGGAGTGACTGTCTCAGGAAAGAACACAGTCGGCGGCTTGGCCGGTCGAATCGACGAGGACAGGCGGTATGACCCCCAGGGCAAAGTCACCGGCTGCTACTGCACCGGCAAAGTCACCGGCGTCCTGAATGTTGGAGGGCTCGCTGGAGCAGCCTTTGACGTTCGCAATTGCTATGCCATGGGCATTGTGCTCGGCGATGACTATGTCGGCGGGCTGGTGGGACAGGGAGAAATCGTCAGTTGTTACGCAGTGGGTCTGGTCGTAGGGAACTCGAACTCGGGCGGACTGGTCGGCCGAGGATCGGGAGAAGAATCCTTCTGGGAGTTCCAGACAGGCAACCGGGAGACGTACGACATCGCCCGCAGCAGGGCAGCCGCTCAGATGCGAACGGTCGCCACCTATCTAGCGTGGGGCACCCCGGACAACGAAGGGATCTGGACCATCGACGAAGGTCGTGACTATCCGAGACTGGCCTGGGAGGGCCAGCCCGGGATAACAATTGGCCCCTTGGAACTCTCGCACCTATTGCCGGGCACAGGGACTCCCTCAGATCCCTACCGGATCTACACGGCTGGACAACTGGATCTGATCGGCCGGTACCCCGAGGAGTGGGATAAGCACTATGAACTGATGGCCGATCTGGACCTGGGAGACTACACGGGTACGCATTTCCATCGAATCGCCGCCGGCTACGGTGAGTGGGGACACGAAATAACTCCGATCCCCTTCACCGGCGTGTTCGACGGCAAAGGGCACAGCATCCACAATTTCACCTGGGAATTGAGTCCCAAGTTCTATTGGGATCTCCGCAACAAGGACTTCGTCGGTCTTTTCGGGAACATCTTTGGCGCCGAGGTTAAGAACCTCAATCTCGTTAATGCAACAATCCGAGTCGATGACGGGCACGGCATTGGCGCTCTGGTTGGCTGGAATGAAGGCCGCGTCGCGAACTGTCACGTCTCCGGAACGATCACCGGTGAGAGCAGCGTGGGCGGCTTGGTGGGCAAGAATGACGGTTTCTTAGTGAACTGCGGCTCCTCGGGGCTTGTAGTTGGACGCGATTCGGTTGGTGGCCTAGCAGGATCTGGCAGCATAACAACCAGTCGTTCCACCAGTGATGTTGTCGGTAATACGAATGTAGGTGGTTTGACTGGCTGGCTTTGGCACGAAGCCACGGTTAGGGACTGTTATGCGAGTGGCAGGGTCATCGGATACGAGAGGGTCGGTGGTCTAATCGGAGACAACCGGGGCGGCACAATCAGACGCTGCTATTCGACAGGTGACGTGATCGGCGCCACTTACGCCCATGGCTTGGCCGGAGATTCCAGCGGCAGGATCTTCGCTTCTTTCGTCCAGACCGAGGCTATCGGAAAGAGTAAACGCAATGATGCACCGGCACTGACCATGGCGGAGATGATGACGGCGGCGCTGTTCTTGGAGGCGGGGTGGGACTTTGCGGGGGAGGAGGAGAATGGGACGGAGGACATCTGGTGGATTGACGAGGGGTGGGATTATCCTCGGCTTTGGTGGGAGGCCTTTGATGAGGAGGAGTGACCCTGCTGCTGGTTGATGGGGTGTGGCACGAGCCGGCGCCTATCGTCCGAAGTTCCTCCTGAGGAGTCGGAGGTAGTCGGTGACGGCGCGGATGGGGCAGAGGGCGTTGCACCAGGGGCGGGCGATGAACAGCGAGGCGATCAGGATCAGGGCCAGGAGGACGAACTGCCAGTTGGCGCCGATGAAGGTGAAGAGCGTCGCCGGGGCTTCGTAGCTGATGGCGGTCGGGTTGCGAAAGATCAGGGCGCACATCACAGCGATCCAGGCTAGGGCTCGCTGGAGGATCTTGAACAGCCGCCCGTACTTCGGGGGCAATTGCCTCTTCGAACCTCCCACCTTCACGAGGATCTCCTGGGCGGCGCCGAAGGGGCAGATATGACTGCAGTACGGTGTCTTGCCGGTCAGAATTGCGGGAACCAGAAGGGCAGCGAGGAGTACGCACCAGTAGACACCGTTTTGCCATCCCGGCCAGTACCCGATCAGTAAGGAATTGATGTTCGCCAGCGAGACCGGTCGGCGCCACACGAAACCGACAAAGACCAGCGAAGCGATCAACACGACCCACCGGATGGTCGGCCCGCCTGGCAGTTTCTTGGCATGGGCAGCGAACCCAGTCGCGATAAGGAGGATCAGCAGTATCTCGGGCAGGCCGAACTGTATGGGCGGCCTTGGCCTGACGACCGGGGGCAGACCCAACCGCCCCGTCGCTATGTCGGAGCAGGCCAGGCGGATCGCTTCTGTGAGAGCCGTCAGAGTGACAGTCGCACCGGTAACCGAATCGACGTCATCCCCGATTTCGAAGGGGTCGGAACACGCCTTGCCTTTAAAGCGGCCCGGGAACCCCTTGTCGGCCACCTTCCGGAAGAACGCAGGCGACTCCGTTTGTCGAACGAGCACGGCGTTGACGACCGTCCCGTTTGGGTCCAGGCCGACTGCAACGGTTACGGGGCCCGCATAGCCAGGGGCGGAGCGGATGGCGACGTAACCGACGGTCTCGCTCTCGGATTGAGCGTCGGTCAGGCCGGCGTAGATGTCGTCCTGCTCAGACTCGAAACGAACCGCATCCGGCAAACCCTGCTGCAGGAAGCCCGCAACGTCACTGTGGTGTCGAGACCACCCCACGACCCAGCCAGCGAGGAGTGAGACCACGATCGCGAAGGCGAGCAACCGCTCGCGGTTCTTTGTCACAGCCTTAGCAGTCGCCACACCACAACTCCAGATACAGAGGCTATCACCGCCGCACAAACCGCGCCGAGGAAGGCGGCGTGCCTTTCACCCTCACCGAGACTCGTACCGACATAGGCGATCGACACACCAAGAAACAGCACCCAAGTACAAACCACGGGCCATTTCCAGAACGGCATGCGGATGCCTTTGTCCTGGGTCCAGGTCCTCAGCGCAATGATCGCCAGACAGGCGAGCACCCCTTCGGTGAACCAGAACAAACCACCTTCGAAAAACGACATGATCACTTCCCCAGGATGAGTTAGAGTGCAATGAAGTCTTCCGTCTTCAGCCACCACGGCGGCTCTCTGTAGGAGGCATTCTTCCCGCCGAGAGTGGCGGCATAATAGTCGGAAGGCTCGGGGCCGGGATAGAAACGCTTCTGCATCCCAGTCAGCATCTTGTGGGACAGACCCGTGGGATCGTTGGCCGTGACCTGCAGCGCCGTCTTATGCACCCAGTTCGACTTGCGCGTGTAGGGGCACACCGCAATACAGACTCTGCACCCCATGCTGCCATGCGTGGAGTTCCAGAAGTTGAAGCACTTCGAACTGTGCAGTCGATAGCGTCGGTACCCCCGGACCACTTCCTTGTCTCCCTTGCAGATCGCGCCGCTGGGACACTGCTCGGCGCAGATCTTGCAGGTCTTGCAGAACTCCTGTACGCCGAAAGCGATCGGCTTGTCCGTCGCCATCGGCAGGTTGGTGGTGACAACGGCGGGCCGGAAATTGCATCCCAGCTCGGGCGTGATGACAACCGAATGCCTGCCCTGCTCGCCCAACCCGGCGTCGACCATGATGGGCGGCACCATGAGATCGTAGCTGTTGCCGGGCGTGTGGGGTCGAGCTGCGTAGCCCAGTCGCTTGATGAACGACGCCAGGCGAAACGCGACGATCCGCGACTTGGAATAGGCGTCGTTGCTGGTCCCGTACGTGGGGTTGGCGTACATCGGATCCCACGACATCGGCGTGCCGACCACGATCGCGTACTTCCAGTGCTTCGGCACCTCGATCGGCTCATCGGTCGCGAAGCCGCG
Source organism: Sedimentisphaerales bacterium (assembly GCA_028277585.1). Classification (GTDB taxonomy): domain Bacteria; phylum Planctomycetota; class Phycisphaerae; order Sedimentisphaerales; family Anaerobacaceae; genus Anaerobaca. Next base: position 16,206 of record JANQFY010000362.1, on the reverse strand, counting down.
TCGGCTGCTGGGGTACTGATACACCCAGTCGGGATTGAGCTTGGTGATCCCCACCAGCACCGTTCCGAACTCATAGCTGACCTTCTTGATGAGTTTCGCCGTGGCGGCCGGACTCTTCATCTTGAACGGTTCGCGGGAGCCCTGCCGCGGGAAATCCGACACCTCCGGCGGATCGTTGCCGATCGACCTGGGCGAGACCGCTCCCATCGCGCCGGCCCAGGCCTCGGCGAGGATGTATCGGTTTCGGTTTTCCTCGCTATCCTCCCGGACCTTCCGCCTCAGTTCGCGGTTCTGCTTGTCGAACTCGAAATCCTCGGGATGCTGCGCGTAATAGCTCTTGAACGGTTCATCGAGGTCCTCGATCTTCGCGCCCTTCTCCGCGGCAGACCGCGCGACGCCGACCCGACTGAAGATCACTTCCGTTCGCCCATCGGCGCGAGACGTGGGGCCGACCTTCTCGTAAGGCGGCGTGTCGACGGCGAATCGCTTCCGGTCGAAATCCTGGGCCGCTCCCTGGGACCCTTCACAGCCCGTGTAGCTGTCCGGGGCCTTGCCTGCCCGATAGCCGGACAGCCCAAGCCCCGACAGGCCGAGCACGGCGCTGGTCGCCCCGGCCGCCTTGATGAGTGTCCTTCGGTTGACCCGGAGTTGCCGCTCGGGCATATCCGTTCCTGTTTCCATGATGGCCTTCCCATACAAAGTATCAGATCGGTACTCAGTATCGAGAGATTATGCCATGACTAGGCCCGTGCTTTCCAGGCTTTTCGAGCCGTACTCATCCACTTCCAGTGGATCACGAAACCCTAGGAGAGCCCTCTAGCACCCAATCAGTGGTCGTCATGTCGATGTCACTCAATCACCCCAGCAGACACATTCGATGTCACGAGAAATCACCGAAAAAGGACATACCGGTAACAAATCGGTAACACGTCCACGGCATATTACGCTTGTGCCTATTGAACTGTCTCTGCTAATCTGTTTTGGAAAGGAGTTTGTCATGACCAGGAGAGTTTCTGTACTGAGAGTCAGCCTGCTGCTGCTGACCCTGCTCAGTTCGACCATCATGGCCAAGTCGGCCTCGGTCCTGCTGCGCGAAGGGCTGTACGCGGAGGAGGTCGAGGGCGACCTCAACGCGGCGATCAAGGTCTATCAGCAGGTCATCGAGGACGATTCGGCGCAGGACAACCTCGTCGCTCAGGCGCTCTATCGCCAGGGCATGTGCTATATGAAGCTCAAGAAGGAGCATGACGCCAAGGCGGCGTTTGGCAAACTTCTCGCCGAGCACAAGGACCAGACGCAACTGATTGCGAAGGTCCGCCCCCTGCTCGACGAACTGGGCAACGCCGACCCGGCCAGCCTGATGCCGCCGGAGACGCTGATGTATCTGGAGATCGGCAGCCCGGGCCGTCAGGTCGAGACCATTCTCAGCATGCTCAAGGACACGCCGTTCGAGAATCCGCTCGCGATGGTGGGAGGCGACCAGGATTCCGGCGAGCAGACGGGCGAGAAGAACCCGGCCGATTTCATCGGCGCCTTGATGAACCCCAGCATGATGGCTGAATTCAAGAAGATTCGCGGCCTGGGCATCGGCGTCACGGGGTTTCCCAACGATGGTCCCCCGCCGGCCATCATCGTTCTCTATCCGGGCAAAAGCGACATCCTGCGCGGGCTGTTGCAGGCCGGCCTGGGAATGTTCGGCCGGGCGCTCGAGCCGATCCAGGGCATGAAGGTCGTCAGCTTCCCGGATGGTGGCGGCGCCGCCTACGACGACACGATCGTGATCCTGGCGAGCCCGGCCCCTGGGGCCATGGACCAACTGAAGTGGTCGGTCAAGCAATACCAGGGCTTGGTGCGCCAACCATCACTGGCTTCATCGAACAAGTCCTTTGCCAAGATCAGCAAGCGAGCCCGCCAGGACAACGCCCTGACGCTCTGGCTCAACGTCAATGAGTCCTACCAGAAACTGCTGACGACGTTGCCCCCCGAGGAGGTCCCCCAGGAACTGCAGATGGCCAACGGCCTCGTCGATTTCGAGAACGTCGAGGACATCATCGCGTCGCTTTCGCTAACCAAGACGGGGCTGGCCCTGGAGGCCAACGCCAACCTCAAGGAAGGCCACAGCTGCGTCGCATACGACATGTTCCGCACCCCCGATTTGAGCGCCGCGGCACTGAAGGCGATCCCCTCCAACGCGATCGCCATGCTCTCGATCGGACTGGGTCAGCCGGGTACGCCGCAGGCCGATGCACTCCATCAGCAGATCATGAACGCGACGGGGCTGGATATCGGCAATGATCTGTTCAGCAACATCGAGCAGATCACGCTCTTCGTGACCCCGATGTCGGGATCGAGCGAGGCCCGTGAAGGCGAGATTCCTCCCCAGGCGAAATCTCTCGGTCTGGCGATTACCAGTGTCGATCCGCAGAAGACCCGTGACCTATTGACAACCGTGCTGCGTACAATGAACCTGATCGCCGAGGAAAGCGACGTAGTGGGCGGCAAGTACGACATCACGCTGGCCAACTACGAGAAGGTGTTCGGCTATATGGACCAGGCCAGCAAGACAACGGTCTTGTCTTTCAATCCCGACCTGATCACCTCGTCGCTGGCCGCCATGAAGCAGCGGGCCAGCGGCGCCGGTTCCGGCATGCTCAAGAACGCCCTGAATACTCAGGCAAACGCGGGCAGTAAACTGATCATGATCAGCGTGGCTGGCCTCGCGAAGTTCGCGGCCGCAAACACGAATCTGCCCGAGGGCGAACAGCTCGATCAGATGCACAGCGCGATGGAGCAACTGATTCAAGCCAGCGAGAAGACTACGATTCGACTGCAGACGAATGAAGAGGAGAACAGCCTGGGCCTTCGTCTGAGCATCACCGATCTACCGTCGATCAGCCAGATCATCGGACCGATCATGCAGATCCAGCAAACCATCGAGCGATTTGAGAATCAGCCTCACGCGGGGCAAGGGCCCCCGGCGCGGATTTCCCGGGCCCAGACCGCCCCGGTGATCGACGGCAAAGCCGACGTTTGCTGGTCGCCCGCCGAATCCTACAACCTCGAGCGAAGCTACTATGGCAACCCCTCGTCGGACAGCGACCTCTCGGCCTCGTTCAAGGCGCTCTTCGACAAGCAGAACCTCTACGTGCTGGTCGATGTCACCGACGACGCCTTTCAGAACGACTCGGACGACCAGTGGTTGGATGACGGCGTGGAAATCTTCATCGACGCCGACCACAGCCGAAGCTGGGAGTACGACGACAACGACTATCAGTACTTCTTCAGTTGGGACACGGTGGCGCCGGCCATGGGCGAAGCGCATCACAACAAAACCGGCGGCGTCGAGTACGCCTTCGCCAAGACCGACGACGGATACCGGCTGGAGGTGTGTTTCCCGTGGGCGACCCTGGGCGCCCAACCGAGTCCCGAAGACGCCATCGGCCTGGACGTTCAGGTCAACGATGACGACGACGGCGGCGAGCGCGACTCCAAAATCGCCTGGAACGCGCGACAGGACGACGCCTGGACCAATCCGAGCGCCTTTGGAACCGGCCTCTTGCTCGGGAAGGATGACCGGTAGAAGTTTCTTCTCAATACGGCTATGAGGTAGCCGGTGCGTTTGAAGCAGAAGGTCAATACAGAATACGGTCAGTTTCGGTGGGTGGTATTGCTGCTGGTAGTAGCGGTGATACTGCCCACCGTCTGTTTGCTCTGGTTCATGAACGAGGCGATCGACAACGAACACCTCGTGGTCCGACAGAAGCTGATCACCTTCTACCAGGGCCAACTCGCCGAAGCCATGCAGAACGTCGAGAAGGACTGGGCCGAACGGTGTCGGCAGTTCGGGTCGGATGAGCCGAAACCGCCCTACCAGGAGTTCGTGACCGCCGCCGGGGGCAACGGCTGCGACGGTCTGCTCATCTACGCCAATTCGGGAGAACGGCTCTACCCCCTGCTGTCAACCGATCGCGCCGGCGAGGCGTCTGCCGTCTTCGCCGACGCCTGGCAGTTGGAATTCGTCGACCAGGATTACGCCCGGGCCGCTCAACGGTATGAACAGCATGCCCGGGCGGCCCTGACCGATCCGGGACGCCTGATTCGAATAGCCCGACGCGGACTGTCCCTGGGCAAGTCGGAACAGACTGATGAGTTCGCTCTGGATCGGCGCTACCTCGCCGCGGTGATCGGGCAGAGCCGATCACTGGGCAAGATGGACCGGATTGGCGAAGCCATTACCGTGTGCCGCCAGGCAACGAACAGCCCCCTAACTGAAACCGGAGACGCGGAGATCCTCTCGCTCATCGCCAATGCCCGACTCCTGATGCTCAACTGGGTGCGTCACCGAGGTCAGTACGCCAACCTGTTCGAGACAACCTTCACTGAACTGGCGGCCATGCTTTACCGGGCCAACGAAGCCGGCGCTTCTCTGACCACCGACCAGAACCTCTTCGTCGCCCAGAAACTGCTGGAGATTGCACGCGACAAGCCTGTCCTACAGGCACAGATGCGGCGCGTTCACCGGGTTCCACTGGAGGACCTCATCGCCGCGGAAACCCGCTCGCTCGAACTTACCGAGCGTTTCCCTTCGACCACCGCGTTCGAGAACTGGAATCCCGATCGTCTCACGCCGCTGACGGCCGGTGATGAAGCCAGCTACGGATTGGTTCATCGGTCGCAAGGCCGAACGTATCTGGCGCTGCTATCCGATCGAACGATTCACGCTGGGCTCGCCGATTTCGCGAAAGCGTTTCGCGACGAGTACATCGACTATCGCATTGTCGACGAAGCCGGTCAACTCGTCATCGGACAGAGCAAACCGATCGGCGAGCCCTTCGCCACGGGGCCTGTCGGAACGTACTTCCCCAACTGGCAGATAGAGCTCTTCTTCCAGGAAGGCGACGTGCTCGACAAAGCCGCCGGTGAGCAGATCGCCGCCTACACCTGGACGGGGACGCTTGTCATCATGCTCATTCTCGCCTTCGGCGCCGTCGCGGCCAAGTCGATTGGGCGACAGGTTCGGCTCAATCGGCTCAAGAACGACTTCATCGCCACCGTCACCCACGAGTTGAAGACACCGCTGGCTTCCATGCGTGTCCTGGTCGATACGTTGCTGGAGGGCCACTACCGCGACCAACAGCAAGTCACGGAATACCTGCAGTTGATCTCGAGCGAGAACGGCCGGCTCAGCCGCCTGATCGACAACTTCCTGACCTTCTCGCGGATGGAAAGGAACAAGCAGGCCTTCCAGATGCGAATGGTGCCTCCGCAAGAGATCGCTGGCACCGCCGCTGAGGCGGTTATGACCAAGTTCAGCAGCACCGCGTGCGATCTCGAAACGGACATCACCGCCGATCTGCCCGAAGTCAAGGCGGACCCCGACGCCATGGTGACGGTTCTGGTCAACCTGCTGGACAACGCGTGCAAGTACTCTCAAGATGACAAGCAGATCAAGCTGAGCGTCACCCATCAGGATCACTCGGTCCGGTTCAGCGTCTCGGACAAGGGCGTCGGCATCCCACGTAGGGCGCAGAAGCGCATCTTCAAACGGTTTTACCAGGTGGATCGGCGTCTGTCGCGGCGGGCCGAGGGCTGCGGCCTGGGTCTGAGCATTGCCAAATTCATCGTCGACGCCCACGCCGGAACCATCTCGGTCGACAGCAAACCTGGACAGGGATGCACGTTCACCGTCGCCCTGCCCGCACAGAACAAGAACGGATAGAAAGGAACCATCAGTGAAGACGGTTGTGATCGTCGAAGACGACCCCGCCATGTTGCGCGGCCTGAGGGACAACTTCGAGTTCCGGGGCTACCAGGTCCATGCCGCCGAGGACGGCGAGGCCGGACTGAACGCCGTGCTGAACGCCAAACCGGACCTGGTCCTGCTGGACCTCATGCTACCCAAGATCAACGGCTATGAGGTCTGCCGGCTGATCCGCAAGGAGGGAATCGACACGCCGATCATCATGCTCACCGCCAAGAGCGAGGAGTCGGATGTCGTCCTGGGCCTGAACCTCGGAGCCGACGATTACGTCACCAAGCCCTTCAGCATCAAAGAACTGCTCGCCCGCGCCGAAGCGCTGTTGCGCCGTACGCAACCGGCCCAGGCGGACGTCTACCGCTTCGGCGACTACACGCTGGATCTGCCCGCTCGAAAGCTCACGCGCGACAACGAAGAGATCAAGCTCTCCCCCAAGGAGTTCGGCTTGCTCGAACTGTTCGTCAAGAAGCCGGGCCGAGCCCTCTCTCGCGACGACATCCTCAACGCCGTCTGGGGATACGATTCGTACGTCGGGACGCGCAGCATCGATCGATTCGTCACCACACTGCGCAACAAGATCGAGCCCGATCCGCACCGCCCGACCTATATCCAGACCGTTCGCGAAGTCGGCTACAAATTCGAACCGCCTCAGGACTAGCGGGCGAACAACGCCTACTGCGAGAGGACGTAGGCCTCCAGATCCGCGATTTCGTCCGCGCTGAGATCCGACGTGACGCCGTGCAGATCATTCGGATTGTAGCGTGTCAGGACCTCGCGAATCGTGGCGGCGCGACCGTCGTATAGATAGGGCGCCGTCCGCCAGAGTTCCACCAGCGACGGCGTGTCGAACTCCTTGCCCTTATCCACCCCGTCGGCCGTACCCACATCGTACTTCTGCATATCGGTGAGCAAGTCCCCCGCATGGCATGCGGCGCAGCCGGCACTGCGGAACAGGGCCTTACCACGCCGGGCGGCGGCGCTGAGCTTGCCCTCGACAAGATGGGGACTCGGCGCCGCTTGGAGGCCACTGAGATAGGCGTCGATCGCCACGGCATCCGCTTCCTTGCACTCGGCAAACAGAATGTGGCGGAATCCCGACCGAACGGCGTACTCGGCATGGGGACGCACACCCGTAATCATTGCCGGCGGCGTCTGGTGGGCGAGCAGCATGTTCTTGGTGTTCTTGGGATTACCGATCCCATCGTTGAGAAGGTCCCAATTCAGCGCATCGACGCGTCCATCGGGATGGCAACTTGCGCAACTCTGCCACTGCTGAAAGCAGAGCGACGCGTCATTGAACAGCATCTCCCCACGCCGCGGCCCTTTCAGCGGCGGCTGCGTCCCTAGCGCCACAGCCATCGTCGCGATCGTCTTCGGGGCGGTGTCGACCACCGTCATCGTCCCGGTGAAGCACTCAGCAACGTAGACCTTGGCTCCCATCACCGCCAGAGCGCGCGGTCCCTTGCCCTCCAGACGTACGCGCTGCCGTACTCCTTTGAGGAAGCTGAGTTGATTGGCAACCGCCGCGACCGAAGCCCCCCCATAGGATGAGTTACCGCTGGCCGCCTGCTGACCAGTACGCTGCTTGGACGGATGGTCCTTGATCTTGGCCAGCATGCCATCGACATCGATGACGCTCAGTTCGTCCGTACCGGCATGGGTCACGAAGAGCGTCTTACCGTCATTCGAGCAGGCGACACCCCAGGGGTTGGCCGCGCCGCGATCGACATCGTCGAGGAGCACAGTATCGAGCACCTTCTGCGCCTGAACATCGATGATGCTCAGGGCATTCGTATTCATCCAGCCTCGATCCAGTTGCGTCGTCGGCACGGTGTATCGCGCCAGGATATGCGAGACGTAGACATACTTGCCGTCGGGCGAAGCCGTCATGCCGCGAAGCCCTGTGCTGCCGTTGGGCAGCAACACAGACGCGGCGACTCGCATCGTCGCCGTATCGATCATAGAGACCTCGCAGGCCACGGCGGCGGCGCCAATCGCGCCGGCCGGCAGGTGGTTCCCGACATAGAGCCAGTTGCCATCGGGCGTCAGCGCCGCCGCGATCGGCTCCCGCACCACCGGCGCCTTGCCCAGGCATGCGCCGTCAATCGGATCGATCGCCCAGACGTCGTTGTCGAACCGATTGCAGACATACAGAATGCTCCGCCGGGCGTCCAGCGTAGCTGCGACAGGACCGTATCCAACGGGGATGTCCCGCACGGTTCGCCCCGTGGTGGTATCGATCACACAGACGCGTCCGTCGACCTGCCCACAGGTGGTGTAGAGCCATCGTCCCCCACCGCTGAGAGCCAGACTCGTCGGTTCGCCCGGGACCTTGATCGTGCGGACGATCCTGTCACTCGCAACGTCGTACACGCCGATCTGACGGGCATCACCCAGAGCAACATACAGCTCCTGTCGGTGCTCGACTGCCAGAACCGCCTGGGGAGAAAGGGACGCCGAACCCGTTGAAGCCCCCGCACTCGTTAGAATCATACCTGCCAACACATGAAGAATCATAGCCTGTGAACCTGCCTTCCCGTCAACTCGTTATCTCGATCGCCCCATCACTCCCCATTCTGAGCCCGCGTGACACGGACAACGTCCGTCTCCGTGCAGACAACGCGGAATCCCACATTGAAGACCCGCTGCCAGGCGGGATAGGCCACGCGGAGGTCGCTACGACAGAACCGCGGCGGATCATAAAAGGACCCGCCCTTGACGATCCAGTGGTCCGTTCCGCAAGCCGTCTGCGTCCACTCCGCGGCGTTGCCATGCATATCGTGGAGGCCCCATGGATTGGGTCGATAGCTGCCCACATCCGCCGTCACCACAGCGCCGTCGCTGGCATCCGATCGGGCCAGGGCCGCTCCTTCCATCGCCAGATGTTCGACGCCTCCTGTTATCTGAGGGGCCTTGCCCTTCTCCCATGCGCGTCGTTTCTCTACTGTGGCCAGACCGGCGAAGGCCAGGTCGCCCACATTGGCCCACGGAGAAAAATCGTCCTCCAGAGCGCCGTAGCCAAGCGACGTCACCCGCCCGGCTCGACAAGCGTGTTCCCACTGGTCCTCCGTAGGCAGCGTAAAGGCCATCCTCGTCCGATCCGAGAGCCAGCGACAGAAGTCCATCGCACTATCCCAGGAGACCCGAACCGCCGGCTGGTTCGGTCCATTGAGCGGCAATCCCCTGTCATCGCTGCGGACATGCCGCTTCTGATAGTACCGGGCATCGTGGCTCGGGTCAAACAGTTGGAACTGCCGATTGGTGACTTCGCATGCCCCGATCCAGAACACTGGTCCGCCCTCGAAGGACGGCGCCCTCACGAGCTTCATCGTTACGCCCTGCCCCAGGTCCACAATCCTCTCGACCTGGCTTGCCCCGACAACCGACAGCGAGGCGGTCCTGACCGACGTTGGGGCCGGCGGTGATGCCGGTTCAACGGGCGTTTCGTCGAAGGGCTGTCGATCCGGAACCGTCTCGGGGTCGTCCGGCGGACCACCATAGGCACGACGCAGGGCCATGCGTCGTTCGTGGGCGCCGTCCGGAATCGGATACACGTCGCCCCAGGTCCCATGGCAAGGGCCGTTCAGATCGATCCAGGTGACGAGTCGATCCCAGGCCTCGGCATTGAGTTCTACACCCTGGTGACCGCGCTGCAACATTTGGATCAGAGGACTGGTGTCCGCATGGTACTCGCCCGGCATGAGCAGGCTGACGTCGTCCTCGATGCCAACCCGGCGGACATACGGGATCAGAGCATCGTAGGCCGGTGTGTACTTGAGGTAGCCGTCCGTGTCTTGACTCATGGCAGGGTGCAACCGATTGACACCCAGTTTCGAGAGGCGAAGGCCCTGGTAGTCCGGCACGAGTTCTTCGGCGCGAAGATCGGGCCGGCCGGAACGACCATCGTGACAGGCCACGCAATACTTGTTCAGGACCGGCTGCACCTCACGGGCGAAATCGAATCCGCGGGCCGGACCGTACCAGGGCTCAATGTCACGGGGTCTTCGCTGAGCGGCCGTCGCCAGTTGCGGAGGGGTCGCCTCGGCCGGGCTCTCATGACACCCCACGCAGGAGAGAACCTCGCCAGGCATGGCGGTGAACCAACTCCGCATCAGTTGGACGGCCTTGCCCTCGGCATCCAATGGCTGAACGGCGATGGGGGTATTGGCTGGAACACGGAACATGACCGAGCCATCGGCCTCCAAAGGAACCGTACCCAGGATGCGCATCGCTTCCCAAGGCCCGCCGTACCCAATCTTGTCCGGCCCCGCCAGGTGGCGATACCCAAAGTGATACGCCAGCACGCGCAGCGACTGGACCGTACCGCGCGGCACGCCCGCCAGTCCCGGACCCGCGTAGACATCATGCAAATAGACCACCGCATCGTCCCGGCTCGGATCGACCTTCTCCGGAATCGCCGGCGGTTTCCGTCGTTCGGCGATTGGGATCGGTTCCAACATAGCATGGCCGGGCTCCTCATACAGGAGCAGGAGGTTGTCGAATGCATCCGCCAGGTAGATTCCCCAGTTCGCTTTGCGATGGGGCCAGCATGCCACAAGGAAGTGCTTGTCACTGAGCGGATAGGGATGCAGGAACTTGGGCCAGTCGGCGTTGACCAAAGCATCCTGCACTTTCGGCTTGATGGAATCGCCCTTGCCCGAAATCCGCCGCACGAGTCCATCGGCGCCGTACCAACCCCGGCTCGTGTCGGCCAGCACGAACTGGCCCATCCGGTGGACCCCATGGTAACCGGCGAGGATACAGGCCAGCCGGTGGCTCTCGCCCGGAAATGGTTGCGGGAAGTACAGCGCGTTTGGATACCACGAATTGCTCCCATAGACCGCGCGCTGACCTGTGCCGTCCGGATTCATGACCATCAGTTGACGCATGAAGATGTGATTGATCCCCGTGTAATCCCAACGGTGAAACAGAACCTGCCCATTGCCCAGAACACACGGATGAAAATCATGATCCTGATCGAAGCACAACTGGCGTACGTTCGCCCCGTCGGCGTCCATTAGGTACAGATTGCTCACCCACTTGCGGCCGTGCCAACAGGGGACGGCTTGATACGAGGCGGTGGAGCCGAATACGATCTTGCCATTGGGCAAGTAGCACGCGTCGAAACTGTCGACGTCGTCAGGCATTCGCGAGACATCTCGCAAACCCGTTCCGTCCGCACGGAACTCCCATACGCTCCAGTTCTTCTTGCCGGATTGCGTGAACAGCAGTCGCTGCCCATCCCAATGCAGGTCCATCTCCCCCACATAGACGTCGGCGTCAGGTCGGTATAGGGTGCGCGGCCCGCGGCCCATGTCTCGCAGAGACAGAACGGCAATCTCATTGTCGTAGCCCTCCCGAGGCAACGACGAATTGCATTCGTGGTTGGAGGGGAAGCCCAGGTCCGCGCCGAGACTGTTGGAGAGCCCGATCTTCTTATCCAGGGCCGAGGGGACATAGGGCTCGCTCTTGCGCTTGACGAACAGCAGTCGGTCGAAATCCAACAACGGATTGGCCAGCAGCGCCTCGCGCCGCAGCCGCTCAAACTGCTGCTGCGCGGCGGGATCGCGCGCATCCAGCGATTCGGCCAGTTCATCCAGACGCCGCAGGTACTCTCGGCCTTGGGGGTATTGCAGGCCGTGGGTCTCAATAAGATCTTCGATCGCCGCCCGCAGCGTCCGAGATTGGTACGAGAATAGCTCCTGCCCTTCGGTTACATGAAGTCCGCCCGGCGGCAGGAGCAGCCCTCCCGCAACAACGAGCGCAACAACGAAGATGGGCGACGGTTTCACCACGAAATCAGCACACCTCTGCCTTCAGACCTGGACACAACGGCACAGCCCCCGGCCGGCCTTCGACCTTGTTGATTATAGCGTACCAACCCCCTGCCCGCCAAGACGTGGTTCTCGGATATCTCCGATCTCGCCGGACCGCTCAGATCTTCTCAGATGCCAGGGGAACCATCCTGCTCGGTGCTGGGGGTCCAGGCGTCGGCATCGTCCCAACTGTTAAGGTCCGGATGGGCCGCGTCTTCGATCGTCAGAGAGAAGCCCAAGCCATCGGTTGCATCGTACCAACCGTCCTTGTACCCGAACTGAAGAATCGTGCTATTGGTGAGGTCTTCGAGTTTGATCGTCTCACCCGCGTTGCTGAGATTGCCCCTGAACGCCCCGGGCGCGAGGGTAATCCCGCCGATCTCATAGCGCTCCGCAAACGCCTGGCGATTCTTGACGACGACGATAACGCCACCCGGCTGAAGGACGAGCGAGGAGTCGTCCGGGAAGGCGTAGAGCACACCATCGGTGATTTTGGCGCCGGCCAGTGACAGAGGCGCCGACCCGATGTTCGTCAGTTCGATGAATTCGTATTCATCGTTATCGAGTACGCTCCCCTCGGACGGGTTGTACATGATCTCCGAGACACGCAAGTATCGCTGCTGGTCACTGGGAGCGCCCGGGTACTCCAGGGCAGTCACCACCCGACCGGCCCGGTCGGCGAGAGTCACGGTCTCGCCCCAACTGGAGAGATGCCCTCGGTAGTCGCCCTGAACGAACCGCCCTTCCCCACGACGGGGGCTGGTCGATCGGTTCAGGAACGCTCGCGCACTGGGCGTGACATGGAGACTGCGTCCACTGGCGATGACCGTGCCGGGCAGAAACGTGTGTTCGACCCCACCGGTCAGTTCCCAGCCGGAGATGTCGACGGCGTACGCATTGGGGTTGACCAACTCAATGAACTCCTCGTCCTGATCGCCCGAGGCCGGGTTGAACTCGAAGTCCCCGAAGACGAGTGTCGCGTCGACCGGTTGGGCATTGGGAATAGCGGCCGAATAGGAACCGGGGATGTTGTAGCTGCCGACACGATCGACGTTGTGCGTCACGAAAAGATGCGTGCGGCGAACGGCCAGGTAATCGTCCTTGATAATGCTGACCGCGTAGGGAAATGTCTGATCGGGGGGATAGTCCCCCTGCCCGCCCCAGGGCCAGGGAGCGGCCCAGATCGAATAGTCGAGCGACACGTCGGGCAGCATCATGGCGACGAGTTCGTCGATGCGATTCTCGATGAACAGTTCCTCATACGGCGTACCGGGCGGTTTGAGAAACTCGTCCATCACCGTGCGCAGACGCCGCAGGTACATCTCGCGGACTGTCGCGTCGTTCAGCAGCGCGTCGATGAGATGGTTCCAGTGGCGATTCCATTCCTGGCAGTCCTGCTTGCCCACAAAGGGATGCGAAGGTTTGATCGTCGGGGGTTTGCCGGGCACTTGATCGTCGGCCGCGTAGATGTAGTCATGATACGAACTGCCCGTCCAGTTGGAGCCCCACGTCAAGTCGTGGTCCCAGGGCATGAAGCACCACTGCCCCGAACCGTCCGAATCGCGGTAGAGATAGTGGTTCTTGTGAGGGTGGTCGTTCTGGTGCGTCAGGATCGTGCCGACGAGGTAATTGAGCGTCCGCGGGAGATCGACCTGATCGAAGATGTTGTTGTGCCGGGTCGTTCCGGATGCATAGCTGATGGCGCGGCAGAAATCATCCAGGTCCTGACGTCCCTCCCAACGGCGCGTCTTCTTCTCAGCGCCGCCGCCCGGGTTGAACGTATTGTACATCTTGTACAGCGCGCCGTCGGGGTCGAGCCCTTCGCGTTCTAGCAGTTCCTCTTCGGGCTCCTCGATGAAGATCTGCACGCCGTAGAACTCGCCGTTGCGCTGGGCGCGAACGGGGAACGACTCACTGCCCGGACAACCGCACCAGTCGTAGGCCTCGAACGCCAGATTCTGTCGCAGATACGCCTTGTCGCTGTAGGTGCTGTTCAGATTGATCTCATTGACGCGCGGCGCCCCCTCGCGGTACTGAAACTTGTGCCCGTGATTGAAGCGAATCTTGAAGTGCTTCTTCGGAGCGCCCGAGGTGCTGCCCCCGCGAATGTGGATGTCGACGTTGTCGTAGAACTGATCCAGGAAGAAGACCGACCCGCGCGTGCCGCTGCGCGTCTCCGAGGCCGAGACTCTCTCCACGAACCAGTACATCACGGGCAACGGATGATCCAGCGAAGGATCCTGGGCGACGGTGCCGTAGTACTCGGGTGAATCGTATGGATGGGGAAACAGCGGTGCCCGGGAGAAGCGTCCCTCGGCATCGACCGCGTCGACGCGCCAACGAACCATGTCACCCGGTCGGTAGGCCCATCCGGGAATGATCGCCGCGTAGATCCCATCCCCGGCCGTGGCGTCCCCGGCGGTCCCGTCGTCAACCATGGGAATCGTCTCTGTCGTCGGCACCCGGCTCTCCACGTCGAAACCGGTCAACCAGGTCAGGCTGATGCCCAGCAACGGCGCCTGTGTCTCGACGACCCGGGTGGTGATCACAAGCTCCTCACCCGCCGCCGGTGGAGGTGGATTCTCCGTCACATCGCGCAGGGCCGGGCCGATCTCCGCCAGCGCCGACTGATTCGGGGCCCCGGGGCTCGGCTGCAGGAGGTATCCTTCCACGACGCCCGAGATATCCAGCGGCTCGAAGCTGACCGCCACGAGTTCAGGGGTCAGCAGCAGATCCGAACTGGTTGCGCCGTCGTTGAGTCCGTGAATGGCTAGGAGATTGCCCCCCTGAATGAGCCAGTCTCGATACATCGTGATGTCGAACTCCTCGAACTCGACGGCGATTTGATCGGGTCGATTGGCGGTTGCCGCCGCGTTCCACGGTAGGTCCTCGCCGGCCGGTGCGTTGGCCCGCGCCACTTCGAAGCCGTTCAGATAGGCGACGAAACCGTCCTCGTATTTCAGGCGCAGAATCAACTGCCCTACCGAAGCCGCATCGGCAACATGAAACGGGATGCGGACAAACACGGTGGGATTGACATGCCGCATAGCGCCGACGTCCAGCCCAACGTGCCCCGCGTAGTCATAGCCCACCCCCGTGAAGCCGCTGAGCCAGGAAGAGTCGTCGAACCCTGCCAATCTCCAATCGACACCCAACGAATCGTCGGTGGGGATCAAAGCCTTGGCCTCGGCGCCGTCAGCAATCAGGACCGCCTCGGTTTGCAGGCCGGCATTCGCCCCGGTCATTCCATAGGCGATGTCGGCGAACTGAGGTGGATAATCAGGATACGCGTGAGCGATTGTTTCGTCCGGCGCCACCAGGATGACGGACTCTCCGTCAGCGGACAGAGCGAAGTTCGTATGGAGTTCGCTCTCCGGATCGCGCCGGTCCTTGCCCGATGCGAAAACGACGAGGAATCCGCCCGGCGGGATGGACACGGCCGGGAACTCCCATTGGGTCAGATCGTTCGGATCATCGGTCAGCGACCAGCCGTCGAGAGGGATGTCTTCGACCGTCGTGTTCTGGATCTCAATCCAATCGGGAGAGTCGCCATCGGCGTCCCGCAGACTCCGGTCATTCGACGCCACGAACTCGCTAATGACCAGATCCGCTCCACCGACCATCGCCGGACCAGCGCCGAAAACAACGGCGAAACTCGAAAGCAACAGGCATGTCTTGGTAGAATGACCCATACGCGACGCACTCCTTCCGACGAATGCTCCCCGACGATCAGGTGGACCAATATCCCCTCCTCACTCGAGGCGTCCAACTTTCGAAGTTCATTCTAGCAAATCCCGCTGGCCGTAACAAGGCGAACAGCCGCCTCGCCAGATCAGTTTGCCGGGCGAAACAGTGTTTCGGCTCCCTCCCAACCACCGCCCATCCGCCGGGTCCCCTGCCCGAAATCAACGACCATCTGCCAGTAAGTGTTCTTGGGATACCACCAGTGATCGCCTTTAGAGGGCAGCTCGATGTCCTCAAGGGGGATTTCCTCACCGTATCCCAGGAGTTTCAATGAACTGCCACGGCCGTTCAGTTGGGCCACGGAAAGTGTCCTGCTGTTCGGGTGATCCGCCTCGAAGCGGACGCTGTCGGAGGTGACAACCCGGCTGGCATCTGTCCGCAAGCGCACGGCATACCACCCGGAGTCTCTGACCGGACAATCTCCCTGGAAATGCACGGCCTTCCTGGAACTCGGGTGCCACACGCATCCCGTTTCATACTCGCCACGCAGTTCCGTCACCGGGACCTTGTTCTTTGGCATCTGACTGCCCTCATGGACCGGAAAGACCTTCTGTACCCGGCCATCACGAAGCAGTTCCACCGCTTCGATCGTCTCGCCCTCCGAGACGGTCACAATGACATGGGCGAAGAACTCCCGCCGCAACTCGACGAAGCGCGTACAGTTGTTTATCGCCAACAGGATCGCCTCGGCCGGCGTCGGTGTCGCAGCAGGCGACTCGAAGTAGATCGGGCTCGTGATCGCCCAGTTGCCCCGTTGATCCTCCACACGCAGGACATACCAAGACGTCTGAGATTCTTCGATTTCCTTGGTCAACGCAATCACACCGTCGCGACCGGTCAGGTTCGCTGCCCACACGCGAATCCCGTTACGATAGAGCTGCGCGGTTC
>JANQFY010000278.1 GCA_028277585.1 Sedimentisphaerales bacterium | reverse complement strand
GACCCGGCGCCGAGATCTCGATCACTTGCACGGACCCGCCCTCGTCGGCCCCGACCAGGCCGCGCGTCTTCGAGATGCGCGCGATCCCGCTGAGGTCCTTATCCTCGAGGACGCCTCCCTCAAACGAGAACTGGCCCGCCGGGACGACGCGACTCCAGGAACAGCAGCCGGCCGCGAGTGCGGTGCTCGACGCGACGCAGGAAAGCGTCAGGAAGACGACTCCCATCAGTCCTAGAAGACCCCTGAGAGACGCGGTGATTGGCTCTGTGCGTTCGTTCATCGATTCAAGACCTCTTATGCACGTATATCAAACGGGTGCGGAAAAGTCAATGCACCCTGGCTTGCTTGTGACGCTTTGTCCGTTGCGCCGACGGCCTCTAATGGCACTATGTAGCAGAGAGCCTCGGCATGTCCGGCTTTTTGGACGGAGACCCTTTTCAGGATATGCTATAATGGGGGGCAACGAAAGGAGAGCACCATGAAGACAACAACGACGAGAGAGCCGCGAACCGTTTATCGGGCGATCGTTATCATCTTATGGGTCCTGATACTGGGTCTGCACGCCGGTGCGGAGGACTGGAAGCGCCGTGACGTCGATCTGCAGGCCGGCGGAGACATGCGGATCAAGGGAATTCGCTACCCCGAGGGCAAGCCTTTGCCGATGCGGGGAGACCGCCCCGAAAGGCCCACGCCCGGGACGCGGGCGCTGTTCTCGACGATGCCGACGGGGATGACCGCCCTGGGGGCTGAGGACGAAATGCTGGTCGAATCGCCTCCGATCGATGGGTTTATCCCGTGGATCGCCGTGACGGTGACCAAGGAGCGCAGGGCGGAGTTGGAGTTCGAGGCCGACGTCCAGAGCTACGTCAAGGGCAGTTTCCCCTCCGGCGTAAACCCCGATACAGATTTCATTGTCGGGCTCTTCGACACCGGCGCCAGCGCGCACGTGATGGGCTACGGCGCCGGCGTGATGGCGGGCCTCTATAGCGGCGGCATGCTCACCGCCAGCGAGACCGTCGTCAGCGGCGTGACCGGTTCGGTGGTCGCCAGCGTCAGTCAGCCGCTGGGCATCTATATCGATGGGCTCAGCGCCATCGATGCTGAGACCATGACGCTCGATCGCTCGAACATGATGGGCGAGAGCAACGTCGCGATCATGGTGGGGCAGAACCCGGGCCCCCTGCCGGATCTGCCGACCGCGATCGGCTCGCCCATGAGCGTCTACTACACGACGCTGATCCGCAACGACCGTCCCCTGACCGTCGAGCGCGACGGCGAGCAGTTCACCGCCCCGGATATCGAGCTGTACGAGACCGATGATCCGGAGGCGCCCAGCTTCACGAACGTCATCCCGCTGGAATTGCGTCCTTTGGGCGGCATCAGCGTCCAGTACGTCCCGACGCTCGACATGGGGCTCGGCGGCCTGGATTTCGGTGATATCCTTGGCGGCGGCAGTAGTTTCGGATCGGATTTCCCGCCGGCCAGCCCGTCGGTGATTATCGGCAATTCGTCCCAGAGCCTCTTCTTCGTCCACAGTGTCGATCTCCGCGACGGTGAGAAGAGCGCGGTCGACAAGGACCGGTTCATGCTCGATACGGGCGCCCAGGTGACGGTGGTCGGCTCGCGCATCGCGGCCCGGCTCCAGCTCGACCCAGGCGCGCCGGAATTCGAGGCCGAAATCGAGGGCGTCACGGGCGACATCACCATGGCGCCGGGCTACTATGTCGACTCGCTGGAGATCCCCGCGCTGGGCCAGTGGTTCCGGGCCACCAACGTGCCGGTTATCCTGCTGGACATCTCCTCGCCGGAAGGCGGGACACTGGACGGCATCATCGGGATGAACCTCTTCAGCGAATTCAACCTTATCGTTCGCGGCGGCGGGCTCTTCCTCCAGGGCGATCCGAGCCTCGAACTGCAGCGGATCGGGGCATCCTCTGAGAATCAGGAAGACACGACATCGGAGTCGGCTCAGAATTGAGCCGGCTTCCGGGCGGCGTTCCGTCCGATCGGGATTTGACACTGCAGGTGGTTGGAAATATCATGCACGTCTCAATACGCAGTGGCTAATCGATTCAGGACGGATATGAGATTCATCATTGATCTGCTTTACGGGCTGGCGGGGCTGGCCTTTCTCCCAATCGTCATCTATCGCATGATCCGGCAGCAGCGCTACCGTCAGGGGTGGGGGCAGCGCTTTGGCCGGATCTCTCGGCAACACCCCGAAAACAAATGCATCTGGCTCCACGCCGTCAGCATGGGCGAGATCAACGCCGCCAAGACCCTGCTGGCTGAACTCGAACAGCGCTTTCCCGGCTTCGAGATCGTCGTCAGCACTACCACCGATACGGGGCACGCGCGGGCGCAGACGCTCTTCGGGGACAGATGGACGGTCTTCTACTTCCCGTTCGACTTCTCATGGTCGATGGCGCGGGCCTTCCGCCGGATCGATCCGGCGATCTGTCTGCTCATGGAACTCGAGGTGTGGCCCAACTTCGTCCGGATCGCCCAGAGCCGCCACGTCCCGGTCGTCGTCGTGAATGGGCGGATCAGCAACAGGAGCTTCCCCAAGTACAGAAAGATCAAGGCGCTGACACGGACCTTCTTCGCCAAGATCGATCTCGTTCTCGCCCAGACGGAAGAATACGCCGAGCGTTTTCGTGTTCTGGGCTGTTCCTCCGAGAGGGTGGTGGTGACCAGCTCCCTCAAGTACGACACCGCCCAACTCGTCGGGGACACCGACCAGGCCGACGCCCTGGCTGAACAACTGAATCTGGGGGACGCCCGGCTGTGGGTCGCCGGCGGCACGGGAAACGAGGAGGAGCGTATCATTCTGGAGGCCTATCGAGGGCTGCTCCAGGACGATCGCCTGGCCGACCTGCGTCTGGCGGTCGTGCCGCGTAAGCCCGAGCGGTTCGACGAGGTCGCCCAGCTCATCGAGACGCTGGGCCTGCCCCTGGCTCGCTACAGCGAACTCAAGGGAACGCCCGATCACCTCGGGGCCGACAGCAAGGCCGTGATCCTGGGCGACACGATGGGCGATCTGAGGACCTTCTACTCGCTGGCGACCGTGATCTTCGTGGGCCGCTCGTTGGTCCCGATGGGCGGTTCCGACATGATGGAGGCGGCGGCACTGGGCAAATGCACGCTGTTCGGACCCCACGCGTTCAACTTCCAGCAGACGGTGGACGCTCTGCTCGCCGGCCGCGGCGCCGTGTGCGTCCAGGATGGCGCCGAACTGCTGGCGACCCTGAGCAAATGTCTCCTCGAGCCGGACTACGCTCAGGGCATCGCGACACAGGGACGTCGGATCATCAAGGATAATCAGGGCGCTACCGAGCGGACCGTCACGCACATCACGAATACCCTAAGCGCCAAAGGCGCTTCAGCCGTGAACGACTAGCGAAGGGCCTTGGCGACGGCTTCGATGTACGCCGGTGCTGTGCCGCAGCAACCGCCCAACACGTTCACACCCAGCGCGAAGATCTCCTTCTGGGCCGCGGCGAATTCTTCCGGCGTGACCGTGTAGACCGCTTCCCCGTCGACCAGCTCCGGCTTGCCCGCGTTCGGCTCGGCAAAGACCGTTACGTCCTTCCCGGTGGCTTTCGCCGCTTCGACATAGGCGCCCGCCAGCGCGACGTATTCCTCCAGCGTGGCGGTCCCACAGTTGAAGCCCACCGCGTCGACGCCCAGCGAGACGAGCTTGGCGATGGCTGAGCCGACATCCACGCCCATCATGGTTCGATAGTCGGCCGCCGTCTTGTCGAAGGACATCGAGGCAAACACGGGTAACCCGCTGTCGAGCGACTGAACCGCTTCGATCGCCACCTCGATTTCGTCGAGCGCCGTCATCGTCTCGATGATGAAGCCATCGACGCCGCCGGCCTGGAGCCCCTTCGCCTGATCGGCGAACGCCTCTCGCAACTCGTCGGGCTTGAGCATACCCAAAGGCGCCAGGAAATCCCCCGTCGGGCCGATATCGCCCAGTACGTACTTCTCCTCGCCCGCGGCCTGGCGGGCCAGCCCCGCCGCCGTCTGGCAGATTTCGGCGACCCGCTCGGCGTGCCCGTGGCGAGCCAGCGTGTAGCGATTGGCCCCGAAGGTATTCGTGATCACCGTGTCACTGCCCGCGGCGAAATACGCCTGGTGAATATCGAGAACGATCTCGGGCGATTCCAGGCTGACCGCATCGCTGCACGCGCCGGGCTCGACGCCTCGCGCGAACAGTTGGGTGCCCATTGCTCCATCGAGCAGGAATACGCCCTGCTTAATCCGACTGCGCAAATCCATTCGACTCATTCGTGTGCTCTCTCCGTCTTTGGTGTTTGATTCTTGGGGTGTCGCGACGCCCTACCGATCGTCCACCCAGCGCCCGTTCTCGAGCCGATAGCCGTGCTCGAGCTTCTCCATGTCCCGAGGATTTCGCTTGAAATACCTCTTCCGCGCCGCCGCGCTGAGTTCCTTCTGCGTAACGGACGTCAGTTTGATATCCATCTCGTCGGCCCGCCCGTCCGGTGCGACCGCGGTGACGTGAATTCGCTTCGGCACCTCGAATCCGTCAACCACGGGCTCATAGTCGCTGAGCTTGGCGATCCCCACAAGGTCGCCCTCGGCGTCGAAATACTCGATCTTATGCACGAGATAGTCGCAGGCAAAAATGTGCACGCGCTTACGCAGGCGCCCGTCGGCATCCTCTTCGGTCAGGATGTCGTAAGGCCCCTCGTTGGTGAGCGACCACGTATTGGAGCCGGCCCCCTCGTCGTGGCGCATGACGATGCCAAACGCCTCAAGCACGACCTTGGGACTGACCATCAGACCCTCAACGTTCTCGGTTTCGCCCCATTTGCCCCAGTAGTAGGTGCTGATCTCCTTGGGGCGCAGGGCGAGCCAGAATTCCTCGGCGTTGCACCCAATGATCAGCGCCTTGGGGTCCACCGCGATGCTGAACTGAATGTACATATCCGTAGGCGGATGGAACCAGAGCCGCGGCGAAAGTTTGTGCCGCTTGGGCTTGTCCTCATCGGGGAGGTAGTAGGTCAGGCGGCATTCCCCGCTGCTGGCTCGCACCGGAACCGCCTTCTCCGCCCGCGCGGCCAGAGCCGCCAGGGCTTCTTCGGCGCTGGCTTTCCCGGGGCAGATCGGCAATTGCGCCTCTTTCTGTGTCGCACACCCGGCCGCGGCCAGCGCCAAGACCCCCACGATCCATCCATACCACTGCGGTATCCGTCCCAAGGTTCGCCTCCTACATATCCGCCTGTAAGATCTGTCCAATCTGTGAAGTGAGCAGCTCGATCTGCTCGTCGTCCAGGTGCGGGTCGACAACCTCAACCATCTCTTTCTGGCCCACCACGCGCAGCGACCAGACTTCGACGCCGTCCTTGATCTTGGTTGAGTCGTACTTGAGTCGGCGCTTCCGCATGAGCACGAGCGCCAGTACGAAACGGAAGTTGAGCTTCTCCGGGTCGGTCTCGTTCGCCAGTCGCTCGAAGAAGGCCATCAGCATCTCATCGCTGACGAACAGCTCCTTCTTCTCTTCCGGATCGGCGAGCCGGCTCCTCCAGAAGCAGAAGACCTCCGGCTTTTCCTTCTCCCAGAATTCGACCGTGAAATCCCGCCGTTCCAGGCCCTCTTCGCCCTCCACGAGCGCCCCAAAATACTCCTCCCGCGGCTCAATCGCCCGGCCCGTACCACTACACTCGCCCAAAGGCTTCTTAATCGTCCAATCCGCCATACTTCTCTGTCTTTGTCACTCCCTGATACGCCCCAATTCATCCGCGTCCGCACCCAATCCGTCCGAACGCGGCCCAAGCATAACAAAGCCCTTTGCCCATGGCAAGAACATCCAGCGGCCCCGCTGGTGCCCCCACTCGCAGGAAACCAGAAATATTAGAAAAAGTGTCACGTCGCAGTTGACAATGTGTATGATTTGTGTATTATTGCGACTGTCGAAAGTGAGAGTGCCTGACAGAAGCCCTCCCTGGTAGGGTACGTTGGGACGCCTCAGTGTTGATTTTCGTCTCGTGTTTGACAAGCAGCGACCAGGGCGCAGCCTATTCCACAAAGGATGCTTGGCACAACGGATGTGCTTGTCGGCGCTTGACGCACATTAGGGGAGTACGACGATGATCGTACGTCTCGGTGTGCGTTTGTGCCGTCGACTCCCCTACCAGGGAGTTCGATGGCGACGCACAAGGATGCAAACTTAGAAAGCGGCAAACAGCAACGGGTCAGCCCCCTTCAGCCGTGCTACGTCAATAGAAAGGCGGAGCCTCCCTATGGCTTCTATGGATCAGGGATCTCAGAGCCGGGCGAGGGGTCGTTGGGGTATGTTGCGAGGATTGTTGGCGCGATATCAACCTGGGCTTGGCACCAGGTTGTAGCCGTTGCGGCAATCTTCGCGTTGTGCCTCATCGCCCGCGAGTTCATTCAGAATGACAACAACGCCCTTAATGCTATGGGCTTGATAGGAGCCCTGACGGCAACAGCCATGATTCTCGGCATTGCCCTTGTGGCTCTGTATTGGGGCAAAGAAGAAACACATGCCCAAGAAGACCGACAGCACGAAAATGAAGAAATCCCGGCTGAATCTCTCGCTGGCGCCGAAAGTCCGCGACCGGATGGAATCGCTCCAGGACGAGACGGGCGCCCAGACGATCACGGAGGTGGTCAGTCGAGCCCTGGCTCTCTACGATTTCCTGGTAACTCAGCGCAAGAGCGGCGCCAAGGTTCTGATCCAGGATGATGACGGCACTCGAGAGGTTGTCATCCTCAGCTAGGCGAGACCGCGAATCGTTCGATTCGTATCACCCTTCTAATTGCAGTTCCCACCATTTGTCATGTTGAGTTGGTCAGCGGCGTAACCGCGGCTGTGGGGAGGAAACTTGTTCGCGTATAATGGCTCTTTTGATCTCCGACAGTTGTGACCGGCTG
>JANQFY010000273.1 GCA_028277585.1 Sedimentisphaerales bacterium | reverse complement strand
AGCACGGCATAGATCGCCTGCGTGATGGGCACTTCGACATTGAACCGCCCGGCCAGCGTCACGACCGACTCGCAGGTCGCGATCCCCTCGACGACCGAGTCCGTGGCGCCCCGAGCCTGCTCGACGGTCTGGCCCTTGCCGATCCGTTCGCCGAAGGAGCGGTTGCGTCCCGAGGGTGAAACGCAGGTGGTCACCAGGTCGCCCAGCCCTGTCAGACCGGCGAAGGTCGGTTCGTGCGCCCCCATCGCCAGGCCCAGACGCGTGATTTCCGCCAGTCCCCGCGCCAGTAGGGCCGCCTTGGCGTTGTCCCCGGCGCCGATGCCGTCGATAATCCCGGCCGCGATGGCGATGACATTCTTCATCGCCCCGGCCAGTTCGACACCGACCAAGTCGGTATTGGTGTAGACGCGCAGCCAGGGGCAAGTGAACGTCTGCTGGAGGCGGCTGGCCAGGTTCTTGTCTTCGGCCGCGGCGCAGGCCGTTGCCGGGAGTTTTCGCGCCAGTTCGTCCGCAATGGTCGGGCCGCTCAGGCTGGCCCGTTGCACATCCGGGCCCAGCACATCGGCGAGAATCTCCGAAGGACGCTGCACGGTGCCGTTCTCGATACCCTTGGCGACCGAAACGATGGGAATGCCCGCCGGAACGTGCTCCTTCAGGCGCATCCAGACCCGCCGCATGTACTGGCAGGGAACCGCTGAGACGATCAGCTCGGCCCCGACCATCGCCTGCTCGTCGCGCGGATCGAAGATCAGCGAATCGGGCAGCGCGTAGCCGGGCAGAAACTTGCGGTTCTCGCGATACCGCTCGATCTCGGCCAGCTGCTCGGCGTCGTAGCCCCACATCCGCGTGGTGATTCCCTTCTCGCAGAGCAGCAGGGCCAGGACCGTGCCCATCCCGCCGTCGCCGATGATCGAAACATTCTGAAACTGAGACTGTGCCATTATCGATTCCGTCCTAGACGTCTGATTGCGTTTTCTTCTGGCGGGGATTAGAACGCCCTGGCGGTGGGATGTCAATTCCGGCCTCGCTGCCGCCCGGAAATTCGATCACGACGGCCCGACAGATTAATGGAATTCTGACACTGGCTTAATGGGGGCCTAACAAGCCGGCACTACAATCCTGGCAGTAGTAAGCATCACGTGCGGAGTGGTGATCTCGATAAAAGGTGGGCGGTCCGTTTCGACGCTCGCCTGTTTTTTTGCGCGCCCCGGCACGTCTTCCCCTACTCGCGCTAGTCCCAGTCGAAATTGCAGATATCGTCATCGGTGCCGTACAGCCCGTCATAGCCCGCGCTGATGAGAATGAACGAATCGGCCCTGTAGGGCCTGGGCGAGTCGGACGACTTGGCCTGAATCATCATGTAGAACCGCTTTGAATCGGAAAGCGGATGGACCGTGCCAGGCTGCCCCGGCACGCCCAGACAGACCAGCGCGTAGTTGTCCCGGTAGTCGTAGATATTCTCGGGATTGTTGGGATCATCCACATCATGCGCCGTCCGGCCGGGACGAGCGCGATAATAAAGGATGGGCATCCCGGTCTTCATCCCGCCAGCGGTCTTGCACCCATAGACGCCACACAGGACGAAAGCATCCTCCGGAAATGGGCCGGTGTTCCCCTCACCATAGATCTCAGCCAACCGATATGCATTGGCGTTCTCGGGCTGGAGATAGGGTCCCCGTCTGGCCTTGAGATTCTTGTCGCGATCAGCCGGATCCAGACGATTGGCATTCTCTGGATACAGCGTGACCGCCCCCTTCCTATCCAGACCATCAGCGCGAAACACCGACTGGGAGTGAACACCCAGCAAGTCTTGGCCCATGACGGCTTCACACAACTTCATCGCCCCGCTACAGGGAACACCAACGGGATCATTCGCATCCGAAGGCGGAAGGCCTTCGAACTCATTCTCAAATAGCAGCAGCGCCGTCGAGATCGAATGCAACTGCGATCTCTGCCTGAGGTCAGTGTGTTGATGAGGAGGCCTCGTCAGTCGGGGGAAGACGAAGATGGCAAGCACGAAGATGAGTAACAAAACAAGAAGGACCTGGCCAATCAGACTCCTGCCACGTGAGAACGATTCCTGTCCCATAACCGTCTCCCTCCTATTCTCGCTTTCTTGCTCGCCTATTTGACAACAGCGCCACAGCACGAGCCGCTTTGACTCAGTGCTGGACGATCTCGAGTGTGTCGGGCTTGAGGCGTTGGAGTTCGGGCAGTTGGTTCTGTCCCATCCTGACGTCGATGATGACGGAACTGTCGCCGTACTGCTCGTTGATGATCCGTCCGTGGGCCCGTAGGAAGCTCTGGACCTTGCCGTTGGACTGATGGCTACGGACCCTCAGCACCACCTCACTGCCCTCGTAGCACTCGACGATCTTCTGGGCGAAAGCGTCGAGCCCCAGGCCGGTCTTGGCCGAGATCGACACGGAATCGGGATGGACCGTCTCGATCATCTCCAACTGGCTGATGTCCTTGATCGCGTCGACCTTGTTGAGCACCAGCAGTGTGGGTTTGCGGCCGCAGTCGATCTCGTCGAGAACCGCGTTGACCGACTCCATCTGACCCAATGCGTCATCGCTGGAGACATCGATCACGTGGAGGAGCAGATCGGCGTTAACCGCCTCCTCCAGCGTCGCCTTGAACGATGCGACAAGCTGATGGGGAAGCTTACGCACGAAACCGACCGTGTCACTGAGCAGGACCTCGACACCCTTACGGGGCGACCACTTCCGCGTCCTCGTATCGAGCGTGGCAAACAACCGGTCCTCAACGAACGCCCCGGCGTCGGTCAGCGTGTTGAGCAACGTGCTCTTGCCCGCGTTGGTGTAGCCCACCAGGCAGATCTTGAAGAGCCCGTGCCGCCCTTTGATCTCGCGCAGCTTGCGTTTGTCGATGCCGGCCAGTTCTCGTTTCAGTTCGCTCAGGCGTTTGTTGACCAGCCGCCGGTCGATCTCCAACTGCTGTTCGCCCGGGCCGCGCGTGCCGATACCGCCGACCGCCCCGGCCGCCGTCCCGCCACCCACGCCGGCGACGGTATCGAGGTGAGACCACATCCGCGTGAGCCGGGGATAGGTGTACTCCAACTGCGCCAATTCGACCTGCAGCTTGGCCTGCCTGGTCTTGGCCCGCGTAGCGAAGATGTCCAGGATCAGCTCGCTACGATCCAGCACCTTGACCTCGAGGATCTTCTCGAGTTCCCGAATCTGGGCCGGTGACAGATCGTTGTCGAAGATGACGACGTCGGCTTCGTACTTCTTAGCACGCCGGGCCAGTTGGCCGGCTTTGCCCTTGCCGATATAGGTCGAGGCATTGATCGCGCGGATCTTCTGCTGAAAACGATCGACGACGACGGCCCCGGCGCTCTCGGCCAGTGCGGTCAACTCGGCCAGGTCATCGGCGCCATTTGAGCGTGACAGAATGGCGGCCACCAGGATGGCCCGCTCCTTCTTGACTTTGAGGGTCTGACGAAACTTTTCCAACTAGAACCATACCTCCTATATATACGTCTATGGTAGCATATCCGTGTCCCGGTTTCAAGCGCAACTGCCGTTGCCGCAACCGTTTCGAGGGTTTTGGTCCCGCTCGAACCGGCCCGCTCACGGCCCATAAAGGAGCCAAAAAAGAGCCCCGAATCGGCATTTTAGACTTGAAAACCGCTTCGACAAGCATTAATTTAACGGGTTCACACATTGTGCCGACAGTGAGTACGGGTTCTCATGATGTGTTGTCTGGAATCAGGTATTCGTTCTAAGGAGACGATTGAGTGTTAAAGGTCAAGATGCGTACAGGCGAATCGGTGCAGCAGATGATCAGGCGTTTTAAGAAGCTGTGCGAGAAGGAAGGTCTCATCCGTGACATGAAGCGTAACGCGTATTACGAGAAGCCCTCGGAGCGCGAGCGTCGTCGCATGCGCAAGGCCCAACGAGCGGCCCGGCGTCCCTCCTAAACGTCTGCGCCTCTTCTTCGAATACAACCCGAGCAAGCAGCGAGTCTTCTCGATGCCTGCTCGGTTTTTATTTGCCCGCCTCGAAAACCGCCTGGGGATGTGTTTCCAGCACCATTGCCAAGTCGGCGGCCCCCGCGTTTGACTCAACCTGATCGACCGTCTTGCAGCCCGGAATCACACAGGAAACCGCTGGATGCTGCAGACACCAGGCCAGCGCCCACTGAGCCATGGGCGTTCCTTCCGGCACTTCAGCGCGAATCTGCATGACCTGCTCGGCTTGCGTCCGCCGCTGACGCTCACTGTGCCAGGCCGTCCGGACGTCTGTCTCTGAGAACTGCGCATCGGGCGCGTACTTGCCGCTGAGGAACCCACTTGCCAAGGGCACCCGCGCCAGGACGCCCAGATAGTCGCGTACGGCGCCGTCGAAGAACTGGTCCTCCGCCTGGCGCTGGAGTCGATTGTAGACGACCTGAATCGCGCCGGCTCCGACATCGAGCGCCCTGTCCACTTGGACCGTCCCCCTGTAGCTCTTGCTGATGGAGATGCCCAAATGGCGCACGACCCCCGACTCGACCTGCTTGGCCAGCATCTCCCACAACCCGGGCGTATTGAACATCTCGTCCGTGCCGCTATGGAACTGATACAGGTCGATGTAGTCCGTCTGCAGCGATCGCAATGAATCCTCCAACTGCTTGCGCACCAGGGTCGGCTCGTAGATATGATCGCGTTCGAACCGCTCCTTGAAGTGGTGCCCGAACTTGGTCGCGACGATCCACTTGTCGCGTTGCCCTTTGATGGCGCGGCCCACCAGGCGCTCGGAGAGATGGTCGCCATAGCATTCGGCGGTATCGATCAGATTGATCCCGCATTCAGCCGCCTTGCTGATCATAGCGTCGACCTCCACCTGCTCGAAGGTCTTGCCCCATTCGCCCCCCAGTTGCCAGGTGCCCACACCGACGACCGACACGTGCAGATCCGTCCTTCCCAACCCGCGATACTTCATAGCGAACCTATCCTTTCATGGCGCCCGCTCGGCGTCCAACCCGCAATCGAGCGCGTCTCTTGCCCCGAGCGAGACGCAGCGACATCCGAGCGGCCCAGCGCCCCTGCTCCCAGGGCGAGGCAGCGACATCCCCCACCACGGCAACGCCACTCTCAGCGGTCGAATCATTCGATGGCATATGCTTCTGATCGACGCCACAGATGACGCAGGGAATCAAGTCGTTTCTCGCATACTCAGTGAGGACGAACGTCGCCGCGGTCTCGTGAGAGGCAATGATCACATCAGGTTGGATCCGATCGATGACGCGCAGAACCTCCTCGGTTTTGGCGCGGATGGACGACGTTTCAGGAAAGCGCTGGGCATCCATGAAGAACACATCCAGCCTGGCATGCGAGTCACCAATGACCTCGTAGAGCCCTTGCATCAGCTCGTCGCTCGCCGCCTCCCCGGGATGATACGAGTTGACGTAGAAGAGCTTCGCCGAGGTCTTCGGCATCTGACAGCCGGCTGTTGCCACCATCAGAATACAACCGAGCATCGCCACGGAGCGACTCCTGAGCGTCATCGACACCTTGCGTTCCATCAAGAAGACACCTGAATCCATTCCTTCAAAATCCTACCGAGTCTGACATGCGGCAGCCAAAGTCACCGTACAAGTCAGCGGGCTAGTCCGCCCCACTATCGAGGGTGCGCAACTAGCACTCAGCCGAAAACCTGTGGAAGTCATCCTATGAAGGACAATGAGCAATTGCAACGATTCTCCGTCGCCTCCCACCTGGCAGGATCTACTCAACGGCATCGCGAAACGGCCAGAAGACCCGGTCGCCGTTGTCCGCCCACAATCGCGTGGCCCCCTCGTCATCCACACCGCCTCGGCCCCCGCCGTCGACGAAATCCGGCCCCACACTGTACAACACAAAGTCATCATCGCACCGCTTGTAGATCAGGGGACCGTCACTGTATGGATCAGACGGAACGGAGGGGAGAAATCCCATACGAACGAGGCTTTCCAGATCAGATGGATAGTTTCCCTTCTCCGTTCGAGAGCGCTTGAGAGCCAGGACAATCAGAGTAGCCTCATGCTCTGCGCGAAGTCGAAATGGCAATTCCGAGACCCGACTCTCGTTGGGCAGTAGCATTTGAACCAAGCCGTATCGGTAGATGCTTATGGAGTCGGCGAGTTCCCGCCAATCTCCGATGCTGCGCGCTCGACGCTCACAGGGGGAGAGCTTGCTGCGCTCATCTACTTCATTGTAGGTCTCGTGGATCTTCGCAACCGTCTTGTCTCGTCGCGCGTGGATCATACTGATCCCGACGTCCATGGGCCAGAGCACCACCCGCTGGAAGATCGTCGTGCGACGTCCCTCCGGAAGTTCCAGAGCTGCTGTAACAAAAGGGGTGACCTGTCCCGGGATGAGATGTCCCCCACCGAAGCCTCCGCTGGTGAACGTGTGCTGGACAGAATCAAGAACCATCAGTCGCTCACCTTCAAAGCTCACGCTGGGGTACGCCCCTTCGTACAGGTCTGCTATCTGACTCTGAACATTGCCAGACATACCTTCTGGAAACCCGTCAACCGAGACGGTACGCAGCAATTCTGACCGCGCCATTGCGCCCGTGCCTGCCCCAAGCAGCTGAGCAATCAGAGACACCTGCGCCTGCAGATGAGTCCCGGTTCGTGCAACGACCATGCAGTGGTCGATTGCCTCAGCAAACCGTCCATCTCTGGCATCCATACGTGCTTTCCAGGTACCTATCCGAGCCAGGTCCTTCAGCTGAGCCAGCCAAGGGTCAATCATGATGTCGATGAGGGTTGGCGCCGTTGGTCGATTGGGGTCACGGAGATACGGCTTGTAGTACCACCTCTTGCGACTGCCCCTGCGATAGTAGTCCCAGGCCGATTCATTGGCCGCCACCCATTGCACAAGAGTTTTGCGTTCTCGATTGTCCATTGCAGCAAAGCCCTGGAACTCGTAGGCGCCGTCCTTCTTGAACGCCGAGGTTTCTTTGAGATACTCATTGGGCTCAACGAGGAGCGAGCACGCTCTCTCGTAGTATGGGCACGCATTGCTCGTAGTAGGACCATCAGGTCGATTGGTCTCGTTGAGCTTGACAAGGTACTCATAGGTGACCACGGGCTTGCCGGTGACGAACAACGTGGTATACGTGCTGGCGATCACGACCAGCAGGAAGATGGCGAGGCGCACCCGGCCGATCAGCCTGCGCCAGAGGGGGCGAGTACGTTTGGCGGCCCGTCGACAGAGGATAGCCAGCTGTTCGGGATTGCCGAACTGCGACATCAATTCCTCGGTCCTGACCTGCGTCTCTTCAGGGGATGCACAATCGCGCAAGACCTCGGCCAAGCGGCTGAATATCTCCCGCTGTACCTCTCGACGAACCCGCTTCGGGCAACCGATCATTCCGACCAACCGCTTGACCTCGTCTCTGACATCGACCGGCAGGTCCTTGTACTCCTCCAGTCTGCTTCCTCCCAGCATTGCGACTCCAGTCTCCAGAGCTCAACACTTCTGTTCACTTCATATCAGCGTAACATATCGGGCTTGTGACACCAAGAGTCACGCTGTCCTAAGCCTCTGCGTCGGCACCGTCGAAGAAGACGCAGCACGGCTTGACGGCACAGAGGGCGGCCATCAGGATGAGGGCCCAGAGGCTGAGGTCCAGGACCTCCGGCACCAGCTTCACCACGATGACGCCCAGAAACACGCCGAGTAGCTGGACCAGTTTGACATCGATGAAGGAGAACTTCCTGACCTTCCGATCGAGGTATTCCATCGGTCCACTCATGGTTCTGCCTCCTATCTCTTGGGCTAGGCGTCCCGGCGACTCAAACAACGGTGGGCATGCCCCGCCTGGCCTGCTGCCAGAATACCAGCGTGAGCGCGCCGAAGGCCAGGCAACTGACCGCGTCCCCCAGGTACCACCAGATGGGCATCGGCGTGACCGACCCGGTGATCCCGCAAACGACGCCCAGACAAATGGCGGCTACCGCCGTAAACGGAACAAGTACGCCGTACTTCAGCGGGTCCAGGGCCAGAAGAATGAGGAACACGCCGGTCGCCGCGAACATGGCTGAGAGCAGGCGAGCTACGTACATGAACAGTGGTGAATCCGGCAGCGATTCGACCCCGAACGTAGCGGCCAGACCCTCCCACGCCGAGAGGGGCAGGACCAGCCCGACGACAGAGGTCAGACACCCAATGGCAGCGACCCAGATACAAATCTTCAACCCACGCATTTGCGGCTCCTTTCAAACGGCATTTCTTCAGTGCCTTTGACCGCGACCGCCGCGGATCGTCCGTCAGCCCGTATTCTCATACAGGCCCCTTCAACACAGACGCCCAACAGACGAAATGCGCTTAGGACTAAGGAGATTTTCCGCTTCGTGGGCATTCCGCTGAAGCCCCCCGTGCGGAATGGGGAATCGCCTGGCAATCGGACGACCGTCTACTGATCGGCCTGCGGCCTGCCAATGAGGATATCGTCGATGTAGATGACGCCGGAACCGGTGCCGGCGAAGTGGTCCCGGCTGCCCAGGCCGATCGCCAGCTTGCTGATGCTGGTCATGTACATGCCGACGGCGCCGAGCTGGCTGAATGGGACGCGCCACTGCTGCCAATCCGCTTTGCCTGCAATGTTCCCGTCGGGATGCGTCAAGACGACGTGGCGGCCCGCTTTGTCCTCAACGGCAATGTACAGCGGCAGAGCAGCGTTGCCCGCGCTGCCGCGTACGTGGAGCACGAGCGTATTGGCGCCTCGGGCGATCCAATTCTGCGGGGCGGGCCAGGTCACTTCGGCCTCGGAGTGCGTCGCCGCCCCGCCGTTGTCGTAGAACAGGGGCATGGATTGGAATCCCCCGCGAACGATCGACTGCTCGGCGAACGGCGCATCAAGGTAGCCGACCTGAGAGCCGTTCTCAGAGACATTGTACCCATCGACCCATGTCTCGTAGATGCGGCTTTCGTCGTCATCATAGTGCTCGAAGTCGTCGACGACCATGTACTCCTGCGTGGTGAAGCTCCAGACGCTGCCCTTCCAGGCCGAAGGAGTCTGCGCCAGATTGACCTCGTCCACTCTCCAGTAGTACGTCTGCCCAAGTTCG
The DNA here is from genome assembly GCA_028277585.1 of Sedimentisphaerales bacterium. Classification (GTDB taxonomy): domain Bacteria; phylum Planctomycetota; class Phycisphaerae; order Sedimentisphaerales; family Anaerobacaceae; genus Anaerobaca. Next base: position 11,480 of record JANQFY010000273.1, on the reverse strand, counting down.
AGGGACACCAGCGGGAATCGGGGCTGCGTGACTACATCCACGAGAGCCGCACCGCCGGCCACGGCGTCCTTGTCCGTGCTGACATACAGCTCGTGCCGAGCCGCTTCGCGACCCGCCTCCCAACGCAGCGAGGCGTCCACGTCCACCCCTTTGGCTTCGTGGGCCGGCTCGGGCCCTCGCGCGCGGACAGGAATACGAAGGAATCGAACCTCGCTCAGGCCCGACTGGTTGCCGCCGCCCCAGTTGCTGTGAGCGGTGATGCGGATATGCCGAGCGACCACGCCGCCGAAACTGACAACCGTATTCGGCGTGTAGTCGGCACGAGCCGATGCCTGGGCGAACTCGAAATCGCCCAGCGTGGTCCAGTTGATGTTGTCTTTCGAATACGCGACGGTCACGTCCTTGAGTCCGAAACCGGAAACAGACTCGAACGAGGCGTTGTAATTCCAAACCCACATCTCGTGCAGTTTGTACGGCCTGTCGAAGCTGTACAGCAGCCAGGCTGAGGGGCCGACACCGCTGAGCCACATGGCGCCCTGGCTGACGGTGTGAGCGTCCTCCTCATCCAAACCGGACCCATCGATCGTACGTTGGGCCTCGGCGCCCGGCTGGGAACTGGAAGCCTGCGCTGTGACCTTCGCAATCTGTTCTCCGGCAGCCTCGGTAGTAAAGGTCCAGACCGGGCCCCGGGTAATGGCGCCGCCGAACATACCGTCGGCCTCGTCGATGCGCCAGTGATAGGTGCTCGCCAATTGGAGGCGCCCTGGATCGTAGCCCACGCCGATCTGATCGCGGCGAACGAGAACCCCGCGGGGGCTGAATCGGCTGGCCTCGTTGACATCATCGAAGACCGTGCCGAAGTAGATGTCATGCTTCTGGGCGAACTCGCCCGGCTCCCAATTCAGATCCACATCGCGCCATACGCCGAGACGCCCATGGGCCGGGAACGGACGAGACGCCTGGTCCATATCCCCGAAAGAAGCGTATGGTCCGGCGAAACCATCGGAGACGACGGATTCATCAGCCGCAAGGCAAACCTGTGAATACACCTGCAGACCAGCAGCCAGGAAGAGAACTGCAATGACAGGCGCGAATCTACTCATCGGAGCTGATCCCCGAAACGAGGCTTACAACGTTGATGGTGCACGCATCACGAGCCAGGCACGCGACCCGATCCCTGAGCGAAACACGATGCGACCTCCTCACGATGGCGGTCTTGTACGCGAGACGGCCTTTTCTGGCGTTCAGAGCCGTCTTTGCGTACCATTATTGTAGGTCTTCCATCGGCCTTTTGTCAAGGCCCAATCCTTCCCGGCCATCGCGACGGTAACGGCTTGCAATGTCGCGATCAGCCGTTAAAATGGCCCCTGCAACACACGGAGCAGTGGCCGAGCGGCTTAAGGCGGTGGTCTTGAAAACCACTGAACCGAAAGGTTCCGGGGGTTCGAATCCCTCCTGCTCCGTTGCCTTTCCCCTGCCCGCTGAGGCCGCTCCCGACAAAAACAAACGGCCGACGCCCTCTCCGACGCCGGCCGATGAATCTGCAATCTTGATAGCCCTAGGCTGACTTGTGATCGAGGAAGCCCTCAAGCTTCCGCGCCCGCACCGGGTGCTGGAGCTTGCGAATGGCCTTGGCCTCGACCTGTCGGACACGTTCGCGCGTCACTTTGAAGATTCGGCCGACCTCCTCAAGCGTATAGGTGTAGCCATCTCCGATACCGTAACGCAGTTTGATGATCTCGCGTTCCCGGTAGGAGAGCGTCTTGAGTACGATATCGATACGCTCCTTGAGCATCTCCTGCGTAGCCGAAGCGACGGGCGAATCGACATCGTCGTCCTCGATGAAATCGCCGAAGTACGAGTCTTCGCTGTCGCCGATCGGACGGTCCAGGCTGATCGGGTGCTTCGAGATATTGAGCACGCGCCGCGTCTCCTGGACGGTCATCCCCACCTCGCCCGCGATCTCTTCGATCGTTGGCTCGCGCCCGAGTTCCTGGTGCAGGACCTTCGAGGCACTGCGAATGCGACTCATCGTCTCGATCATATGCACCGGAATACGAATGGTCCGGGCGTGATCGGCAATGGCGCGGGTAATCGCCTGGCGGATCCACCAAGTGGCGTATGTGCTGAATTTGTATCCGCGGCGGTACTCGTACTTGTCCACCGCGCGCATCAGACCGGTGTTGCCCTCCTGAATCAGATCGAGGAAGCTCAGGCCGCGATTCCTATACTTCTTCGCAATCGAGACCACCAGCCGCAGGTTCGCACTGGAGAGGGTCCGCTTGGCCTCTTCATATTGGGCAAAGACCCGCTCCATCGCCCGCAGCTTCTTCTCCAGCAAGTCCGGCGTCTCCAACGCCAGTTCCTGCAGTCCGGCGAACTCCTGTCGGGCCGCTTCGATGTCATCAGCCGTCATGATGTCGTTCGGACCTTCGCTGATGACCTTCTGCAACTGATGCATCTTCTCACAGATGCCGTACAGCTTGCTTTTCATCGGCTGGATACGGCTCGTACGAAGGCTCAATTCCTCCAGCAGCGTGGCGATCTTACGCCGGTTTCGGCGCAGCCGCTTCGCATCCTCCCGGTTCGCCGGCTTATCGGGCTCGCCGCCAATCTTCTTGAACAGGCCTTGGTTGATGTCGAGAAGCTCGTTGACCGTCTTGAGGTTGGCCACCATGCGCTTGCGGATGATTCCCTTGACCGTCAGCGGGGTCGTCCCCGTCTTGATCGTCCGGTCGAACGAGATCGTCCCGTCGTAGACCTGCTGAAACAGCTCTACGGCGTTACGGGCACAGTAGTCGCTCTGCAGCATCTTTCGGCGAAACGCCATCCGGGCGATCTCGATCTTCCGCGCCAGGGCGATCTCGTCCTTGCGCGTCAGCAGCGGGATCTGCCCCATCTGGGTCAGATACATGCGAATCGGATCATCGATCCGGCGCGAGACTTCCGCCGCGGCCTCAACCAGTTCCTTATCGACAGCGGGTCGACCGTCTTTGGCGCCAGCCGCACCCGCTGCGGCGCCGGCAGTCCCCTCATCTTCCTCGAAATCGTCGTCCGACTTGTCCTTCCCTTGAGCCGCAACGTCATCTTCATCGATCAGTCGCACGCCCATCTCGTCAAGCGTTCCCAAGATCCGCTCCAGCCGACTGGGACTGACCGCGTCGTCGGGCAGCGCGTCATTCATTTCCTCATACGTGAGGAAGCCGCGCTTTTTACCCTGTGCGATCAGGGCCTTGATGAGCTGCTCGGTATTCTGAGGCGTGGAAGGTGCAGACGCTTCGGGGGTCTCGGGGAGATCCGGCACCTCAGGTGGCTGCGCCTCGGCAACTTCGGGCACGTCAGACGTCTCTTTTACTTCAGTCTTGTTCATCTTCTTGGTCGCCTTCTTTGACTTCTTCTTCACTTTCTTCGCCACAATACCGACTCCACTGAAGCTAAAGTACGAGCACCCGAGACGCTCACCCCAACCTCCCGGCTCCTTCGACGTCACTGCTCTCTACCACACAATCCACCGACTGTACGGCCCGATTCGCGTAACGGTTCATGCAACAAGCATTTACCGCACAGTCATCTCTAGAACAAACCAATACTATGTGGATTCTGCCGGGCGGGCTGCGTCTCTGTCTCGTCCGTGAAATCCACGTGTTTTTCGGGCCCGCCGCCGAGATCGGAGGTCGAAGCCCCTTCGCGGCGTCCGAGCGCCGCCAGCGCATCACCCAGTCGAGATGCGTAGTTGCCCTTTTCCTCTCCGACTGTCTGAAGCTCGACCAGGCACTTCGCCAGGGTCACCGATTCGGTCCGCGCCAGCACGGAACCCACCGAAAAATCCCCCTCCGACCTCAAGGCGTCCAACAACACGGTTGCGGCCTGACTCAGAATGGGCACGTCGAAGAGCGCCTCGGATATCTGAGATCGCCGATCGTGGTACAGCCCGGGCTCATTGATCAGCACTTCGAGAATCTCCCGCTGGGCAGCCGCGTAGAGTCCGCGTCCCCAGTCGACTTCCTCGCTGGTCTGCTGCCCCTCATCGTAGGACCCCGCCTGGGAGACGCGTCCCATGCGTTTACTCAAATCCGCGCTGATCTCACGTGCCGTCAAACCGATGATCTTCGAGAGCCGGTTAACAATCAGGCCGCTGTCGACCAGCGGCAGGTTGTTCGCAGCCAGCCCCGTCGCCACCGCCTGCAGAAAGTCGTTCAGTACGGTCCGGCGGCTGGCCAGCGAATCATCGCTCTCAAAGGCCTTCTGAAGCCGGTCCCATTTGAACTGGAGAACGTCGGTCGCCTCTTCTATGATGCGATCGAACGCCTCTTTGCCACCGTTCAGAAGGAAATCGCAAGGGTCCTGGCCCGTTGGGACAAACCCGAGCTTGATGTCCAATCGCTGCGACAGACAAACCTCCAGGGCGCGATTGGCCGCCTCGACGCCCGCGATGTCCCCGTCGTAGACCAGGACGACGCGTTTGGCGTAGCGGCGCAACATGCGACCGTGCCCACTGGTGAAACTCGTCCCCAGCGTCGCCACCACATTGCGGCAATCGAACTGGTGGGCCATGATGACGTCCGTATAGCCTTCTACGACCACGGCCGTTCCGCTGCGGACGATCTCATGGCGGGCCTGCTCCAGGCCGTACAGCGTATTGCTCTTGTCGAACAAAGGTGTCGTCGGGGAGTTGATATACTTGGCGCCCGCGTCACTGAGGGTGCGCCCTCCGAAGGCAATGAAACGCCCCGAAACATCGGTAATGGGGAACATCAGTCGGTTGACGAACTTGTCTTGCCCCGCCCCGGTCGCGAAACCTCCCTGAGGCAGTAAACGTGCAGGAATCCCCTTCTCGGCCGCCGCGCGAGCCAACGCATCGGCCGCGTTCGGCGCCACGCCTAACCGCCAGGCCTCGATGCTCTCCGGTGTGATCTGCCGCTGCGCAAGGTAATCGCGGGCGACCTGGCCCCGCTGAGGGTCGGCCAGGCACGCCTGAAAGAACTTCCCCGCCCAGGCGTTTAGCTTGGCCAGCGTGTTTGGATTGATGTCACCATTCTGCCCCGCCCGCCGCGGCCGCGCTGTGCGTACGGGCTTGAGCGGAATCCCCGCCCGCTCGGCCAGACGCTCCACGGCCTGGGGAAACGTCAGATTCTCCCGCATCTGGATGAACTTGAGCACGTCTCCGCCCGCCCCGCAGGCGAAGCACTTGAAGAGCTGCTTGGCCGGACTAACGTACATGCTCGGCCGATGGTCCTCGTGAAATGGGCAGATACCGACCATCTCCCGGCCCTTCTTCTTAAGGCTGACGTGCTCGCTGACGACGTCCACTATATCATTTGCCTGCTGCACGCGACTGATCGCAGCCTGATCGAACATTCCTGCCATACGTGGCTATGTACATCCTTCCCTAAGAAGCACGTTCTGCGGAAATCCTCCAGACCGCCGAGAACACGGTCAGAGTTCAAGAGCCGGCCTCAACGGCTCAAGAGGCTTGGCTACTAAATATAGGCCGAGGGGGCAAAAAGTCAAATAGGCGGCCTGAAACGCCAGTTTCTGTACTGAAAAAGGCCATCTCAAACCCTTTTAGACACCTGGTTATACAACACACTCGTCCGATATCCAGCCAGCACATCACGCGTCGGGACGGCCTTGCCTCAGACATCTGCCAGGGACGAATTCTCCTTATTCGGGGAGACTGAAGAACCGCCGGGCCGTTTCGCTCGTCGCCCGCGCGAACCCGTCGATGTCGACGCCCTTCAACTCAGCCAGGAACTGAGCCGTGTGCACCATCAGGGCGGGCTCGTTAGGCCTTTGCTTGCGTACGGGCTCGGGCGACATATAGGGGCAGTCCGTCTCTACCATCATCCGCTCCAGCGGAACGGCCTGGGCCGCCTCGCGTATGGTCTCGGCCTTCTTGAACGTTACCACCCCGGTGAAGGAGACGAAGTAGCCCCTCTTGAGCAGTTCAGCCGCCTGCTGGGCCGATTCACTGAAACAATGGAACACCACCGCCTTGATCCCCTCGCCGTGCCCATCGAGGATGTCGAGCGTCTCGTCGAACGCGTTTCGCGAGTGGACCACGACGGGTAGATTCAGTTCCTTCGCTAACTCCAGATGGGCGATGAAGACACGCTTCTGATCGGGCTGCTTCGAGAAGTTATAGTGGAAATCCAGCCCCGTCTCGCCGATGGCCACCACGCGCGGGTGCTGGGCGAGCGTTTTAAGTTCACTCAGACAGTTCGCGTCCACCTCCTTGGCATCATGAGGATGAACGCCAACCGTCGCGTACATCCGCTCATTGCGACCGGCCAATTCCACCGTCGCCCGGCTGTCGTCCAGCGTGGTCCCCACGGTAATCCAACCGGTGACCCCGGCCGCGCGGCTCCGCTGTAGGACCGCTTCGACCTCGTCAACCAATGGTTCGAACGTCAAATGACAGTGTGTATCGATCAGATTCATTAGCCACCTGGAGTACTCAACGCAATAGAAAACGTGACTCAGAAGGCCGCTACGGCACGAATGCGGCCTCATAGTGACGGATTTCAGGCCGCCCCGTTCGACCTAAAACAATCGTTACAACATCGAAGCGGCATGGACGGTCCTGAAGACTGTGACTGGCCAGGAAGTAGCGCATCGCTCGGACCATTCGCCGGCGCTTGCCGGCGGTCACAGAAGCCTCAGCCGGAACAAACGTCTCACCGGACCGCGTCTTGACCTCGGTGAACACCAGCGTTCCATCCCGATCGACCATGATCAAGTCGAGTTCGCCCCCCTTGCAGGAGAAATTGCGGGCGAGCGTCCTCAATCCCTTCCGTCGAAGCAGTCGCTCCGCCCTTCTTTCACCCCACCGACCGAGACAAGCCCGGTCGGCCAGCAATCTGTGTCGTCGGAAGAGCACCTCGGATACTCCCGGATTCCTACGTCCCGCTCGACAAACACTGCTAAGGGCGGCCAACCCGCCCAGAAAAAAGGCCGCACTGCTGTGCGGCCTCGATACTTCAATCAATACAAGGCCGGCCATGCTTCGCCCGACCCTCGGAAGACTATCTCGATACGGTGTGCTTGCTGTGACGCTGAGGCAGACGAACCGCCTTGCCGGTCCGGTTCCGCAGGTAGTACAGCTTGGCGCGACGGGTCTTGCCACTGCGAATCGCCTGGATATCCAGCACGTTGGGCGAATGAAGCGGGAACTTGCGCTCAACACCCTCGTTGTTGACGATCCGTCGGACGGTGAAACTGGCGTTGATGCCCCGTCCCTCGCGGGCAATGACCGTCCCGGCAAAGATCTGCTTGCGGACCTTGTCGCCCTCCTGGATGCGGCAATGCACTTCCACCGTGTCGCCGATCTCGAAGTGCGGGATCTCCTTCTTGAGGCTCTTGCTTTCTACGGAATCAAGTATTTCAGTCTTCACCGAACAGTCTCCTTGAGAGGATCGTTTTCCGACCTTATGGAAAAACTCGTAGTATACGGACAGAAACTGGGCAAGGCAAGCACTTTTTTCGCAAATAGCGAACACAGCAAACCACACCGAATCCTCTCTCCACGCCCTCCTGCTGCGGTCGCCAGCGGGCCAAGCGCGCGGGAAAGATCGTTTGCGTTTCGTTAGAAACCCTGGTACGCTGGCGGCATTGAACGCCCGGCGACGCCCCAGTGCAACGTCGCCGGCACCGCCTTCACGTCGAAAACAGAGGAGATTTCGCATGAGTGGTCTCTTTGGGGTCGTTTCGGATACGAACTGTTCAGAGACGCTTTTCTACGGAACCGACTATCATTCCCACCTCGGCACCCAATTCGGCGGCATGGTCGTCCTGGGCGAGGAGTTCGTCCGCCAGATCCACGACCTGAGCCAAAGCCAGTTCAAGTCGAAATTCTTCGAAGACTGCCGGGAAATGAAGGGCAACAAGGGCATCGGCGTCATCAGTGCCTGCGACGAGCAGCCCATCTACTTGAACTCGAAATTCGGCCCCTTTTGTCTGGTCACCACGGGCATTATCGAGAATGCCGACGAACTGGCCGCCAAGCTCCTCAAGAAGGGGATTTCGTTTGCCGAGGTCAGTTCCAAGGCCGTCAACACCACCGAGCTGATCGCCAAGCTGATCAACCAGGGCAACGACCTGGTCGACGGCATCGAGAAGATGTTCGCCGCCATCGAGGGATCGTGTTCGCTGCTTCTGCTCAACCGAGCAGGAATCCACATCGCTCGCGACCGCCTGGGGTATACCCCGCTCGTCGTCGGGCGCAGCAACGACGCGTGGGCCGTCACCAGCGAGTCCAGCGCCTTTCCCAATCTCGGGTTCGAGACGGTCAAACACGTCGGGCCGGGCGAGATTCTCTTGATCAACGAGGACGGCGTCGTCCAGCGTCGCCCCAGCCGCAAGCAGGTCCATCAAACCTGCTCGTTTCTCTGGATCTACACGGGTTTCCCCGCTTCGTGCTATGAAGGCGTCAACGTCGAGGTGGTCCGAGAGCGATCGGGCCGTCTGCTCGCCCGGCGCGATACGGACATCGACGTCGACGTCGTCGCCGGCGTTCCCGATTCGGGCCTGGCGCACGGATTGGGATACGCCATGGAATCGGGCAAGCCGTTTCGCCGCCCGCTTGTCAAGTACACACCGGGCTATGGACGCAGTTACACCCCCCCGTCGCAGCGAACGCGCGACCTGATCGCGAAAATGAAGCTGATCCCCATTCGCGAGGTCATTGAGGGCAACAGCGTCGTCGTGTGCGAAGACTCGATTGTCCGGGGGACGCAGTTGAAGAACTTCGCGATCAAGAAGCTCTGGGACTGCGGCGCCCGGGAGATCCACGTCCGCGCGGCGTGCCCGCCCTTGATGTTTCCGTGCCGGTTCGAACTGTCGACGCGTTCGATCGATGAGTTGGCCGCCCGCAAGGCCATCCGCAAGATCGAGGGGCACGACATCCTGGACGTCTCGGAGTATCTCGACCCCACCAGTGAGAAGTACGCCCAGATGGTTGAAGTGATCCGCCAGGACCTGGGCGTCACGACCCTGCGATATCAGACCGTCGACGACATGGTCGAGGCGATCGGACAACCGCGAAACAGGCTCTGTCTGTATTGCTGGACCGGCCAGTGCCCCAAAGCCGCCTGCCGCAAGACCGCCATCGACATCGTCGAAACCAAGAAACGCTCCGGCAAGAGCAAGGCCACCGAGGTCGATCCACTTCAACAACAGATGTGGTAGCAACCGCGAAGGAAAGGTCAAACCGAGCCGGCCCCATCAGCGACCGGCCCGGTTTCGTGCAGTCAGTTCTTGCCCCTACAACGTCCAGCCCTTGCGGTATTCGCGTCGAACGTAGGCGTTGGCCTCGGCATCGTTGGTCACTTCCATCTTCTGCCCGTCCCAGAGCAGCTTCTTCTGGGGGAACCGGACCGCCAGGTTTCCCATCAGCACCATCTCGGAGAGCACGCCGGAATAGTCGAAGTTCGAACTGGCGGGTTTGCCCCCTTTGCAGGCGCGAACCCAGTCCTTCTCGTGCCCGCCGATGCCGCCCGGAATCCGCTCAATGCTCGCATCCGGCCGCTGGTACTCTCTCATCTTCGTTTCCGGGATCAGGCGAGGGTTCTTGCCGTAGCAGCCGCACATGAGCTTGCCCTTATCGCCGATGAAGAGAACGCCCCCGTCGCTATCGCCCATCTTTCGCCCCGGCTCGAGCTCTTCGGGGCGAGGGGGCATCAGCCCGCCATCCCACCAGGTCATCTCCACCGGAGGCATCGCCCCGCGTGCCGGGAACTTGTACCGCACGATGGTCGAACGGGGATAGGTCTCGTTCTTAGGCTCGGTCTTCTTCCAGAAGTCATGCCAGTAGGTCGAGATGCACGCCTCGACACTGTCGGCGTGTCTGACCTTCAGCGCCCAACAGACTGGGTCCATCACGTGACAACCCAGGTCGCCCAACGAGCCGGTCCCGAAGTCCCACCACGCCCGCCAACTGTTGGGCGCGTAGGTCGGATGGTAGGGTCGATACGGCGCGGGGCCGAGCCAACGGTCCCAATCGAGGGTCGCGGGAACCGGAGGTGTCTCTTTGGGCCGCCCCACTTCAATCCCCTGCGGCCAGACCGGACGGTTGGTCCAGGCATGGACCTCCCGCACCGGGCCGATGGCCCCGTCCCAGATCCATTCGCAAATCAGGCGTATTCCATCGCCCGAATGCCCCTGATTGCCCATCTGCGTCGCGACCTTGTACTTCCGGGCAGTCTCGGTCATAACACGGGCCTCGTAGACGCTGTGACTCAGCGGTTTCTGCACGTAGACGTGCTTACCCATCCGCATCGCCGCGACCGCGATCGGCGCATGCGTATGGTCCGGCGTCGCCACGATCACGGCGTCGATGTCCTTCTGCTTTTCCAGCATGTCCCGATAGTCCAGATATCGCTTGGCCTTCGGATGGCGTACATAGGCCCGTTGGGCATACGCGTCGTCGACATCACAGAGGGCGACGATGTTCTCGGCCTCGCAGGCTCTCAGGTTGTTGCGGCCCATGCCGCCGACCCCGATGCCGGCGATATTGAGCTTCTCGCTCGGGGCCGCCTGCGCCTTGCCGCCCAACACATGGGCCGGAACCAGCGTGAAGCCCGCCGCCGCCATCGTGCCTTGCAACAGACCTCGGCGCGTAACCGTATCATTGTCGCCGGGGGAGTTCTTCCTCTTCTGCATGACTGCCTCCTTCAAAAGTCTCCAGGGAACCGGTTGCGTTCTGCCAGGGCCTGCGCCGCTCCACAGGCTCTTCGCTACTTTACTACGTCTGTCTGGAGGACACAATAAATCATCCGCATCTCAGTGGAAGCGCCCCGGCCACTTCGCTATCATGGAGGCGTAAATGGGCGCCGCCGATCCAACGCAGCGGGCACACTGACGAAGGAGACAGAGCATGACGAACCAGGAAGCCACGAGACGCCAGTTCCTCAAAGCCGCCGGAGCAACCGTCGCCGCCCTGGGCTTGCCCCGGGCGTTCGCTGACAACGCCCGCGACACGATCCTTGTCGATCCGCAACCCCGATTTGAGTTGTCGCCGTATCTGTATATGCAGTTCATGGAACCACTGGGCACGACAGACGGGTCGGTCGCGGCCGCCTGGGACTTCGGGCGCGATCGCTGGCGACCTGATGTCATCAACGTCACCAGACAACTGGCGCCTTCGATGATGCGCTGGGGCGGGTGCTTCAGCTCCTACTACCGGTGGAAGGAAGCGGTCGGACCGCGCGATCAGCGCATCCCGATGCACAACATGTGCTGGGGCGGGCTCGATACGAACCAGGTCGGCACCGTCGAGTTCGTCGACTTCTGCCGCAGAGTCAACGCCGAACCACAGATGTGCGTGAACTTCGAATCCGACGGCCGCAAGCACTGGATGAAGGACCCCAAAGGTGGCAACCGCTGCGCCGGCCCGGAAGAGGCCGCCGAGTGGGTTCGCTACTGCAACGACCCCGACGACAAGCTCCCACGCTCGCACGGCATCGAGAAGCCCTGCACGATGC
>JANQFY010000186.1 GCA_028277585.1 Sedimentisphaerales bacterium | reverse complement strand
CCGTCTCCTCGAACTCTTCGGCGTACGATTCATCGGGGAAGAGGTAGAGCGTGCGGCCGAGCAGTTCACGCTGCAGGCTTTCGTCCGAGCCCAGGAACGCGCCGTGGATACGGCCCAGGGCGGCGTCGAGTCGATCGCCATCGCGGAGCGACAGGCCCATGAGGAACTTCAGGCCGGTCAGTTCGGTGTAAGGCTTGTCCATCGTCCAGGTGACAAACAGCGGGGCGGCGGCCTGGGCGAGGACGTCGTCGCGCAAGTGCACCGGAGGCTGTCCACCTTCCTGGGCGGTGGCCGCCATCGGCGCCTGGGCGATCACGTTGAGGTCCAGAAAGACCATCTCCATCACCATCTTGGCGATCCCGTCGAAGAGCTTCGGCGGGTCGTAATTGGCGCACGCGAACCCGATGGCGTCGCGCGTCACGAGTCGGTCGTTCAAGCGCAGGGGCGCCGACGCCGGGCACAGCAGGGCGGGAATCCCGCGTTTGGGGCCCTCGACGCCGATCAGTGTCTTGACCGACACATTCTGAGTCTTGTGCCCTGCGATCCGCACGGCGCTGGCCAGGCCGGTGACGTTGTCGAGCCCGAGCGCCTTGGTCATCCGCTCGACCTTGACCTTGTCCGGAACCATGCCGGCAACCAGCGACCGAACGGCGTCGGCGTTGACGTAGGTGAAGACCTCCGCCTCGCCCAGCATCCGCGTGGCCCGGCGCAGGTCGGGCTTGTCCGCCAGGCTGCCCGGCAAGGTGCGGCTGAGCCGTCGGGCGACCGATTCGATATGGTCCAGGCTCTGGGAGAAGTCCAGCCCAATCAGCAGCCGACTGCCGCGCAGCCCATAGGCGACGACCGGATCGTCGGAGTCCTCGCCTGGTTCGACGATGTCCATCTGGATGCCCGCGATATCGCGTCGTTTGATCGTGTCCCCACTGTCGCGCGCGCTGTCGGACAGCGAGCGGATCAGTTGGCGGGTGGGCTCGAGTTGCTCGCCCATGTCAGCGAGCAGGATGAATCGCACCAGCGGGTCGGGCGGCAGATCGTCCTCCGAGGCATTGCTGTCGCGTTTGGGGGCGATCACGGACAAACCGAGGATCACGCGGCCCTGCGGCGCCGGAATCTCGCGCGGGGGATTGTCGACCTCCATCTCCTCCCAGAACTCCTTGACGCCCTCGGCGATGTCCTTGCGGATCTTCTCCTCCGCCTCGGCGAGGAGCGGGCGAATCGCGGGGTCCTTGTACAGGGCGTGCAGGGAGGTCTTTTCCAGAGCAGCCTTCAGACCTGCGACCGATTCGATGCTCAGCATGACCATGGTGTCGTCCGGGAGCATTTGCGCCGATTCCAGCACATCGGCCCGGGCGATCGGGGCGAGCAAGGCGCCGGCAAGGAAACAAAACGATAGGATGGCAAGTCTTCCGACACGATGCGTTGTAGAACTCACAGTGATGATCCTCCCTTCCTTCTTATGATCGATTTCCCTCGAATCGAGAATGCTACTCGGCGCGTCAAGGTATCTCGGGCAGTCGCGCCGTCGGTGGGGCGTCGTGGTTGCGGCGTCCGGCCGGCTGCAGATAGCGGAAACCCGAGTTGGGATTGTCCTCACGATAGGCGAAGGCGTCCCAGTTTCGAATGAATCGCTTGACCACGTCCACCGGGATCGCGAAGTTCAGCCCGCTGCGGAACAGATAGCCCATCGACGTGACGCCGATGACCTCGCCGGCCAGGTTGAACAGCGGCCCGCCGGAGTTGCCCGGGTTGATGTCGGCGGTGGTCTGGATGTAGAGCCGGCCCTCGAAGTCGCGGTTCGTCGTCGAGACGATGCCCTGGCTGACGCTGCGCGTCAGGCCGAGCGGATTGCCGATGGCAAAGACGCTCTCGCCCACCTTGAGTCGATCCATATTGCCCAGGAAAACGTGCTCGAAGGGACGATCGGCGCCCTCGATCTTCAGCAGCGCCAAGTCCACGTAGGGGTTGAACGCCACGATCTTGACCTTGTCGTACTGTTTCTGTTCGAACCCGCTATCGGCCCGGCGGAAGACGGTCGTCTCGATGAGCGTTTCCTGAGCGATGACGTGGTAGTTGGTGATCAGGTACCCGTCCTCGTTGATGAGGAACCCGGACCCGCGACCGCCGGGCGTGCTGACCATGACGACCGCTTCCCCAAAGCGCACGACGTTTCGTTCGATGGTGGTCTTCGAGACACTGGCGGTCCGATAAAGACCTTCTTGTTGCGAGGCGACCGGTCCGGTCGCCTCAACGGCGCTATTGGGATCGTCCTGGTTGGAGGTCTCCTCTTCGATCGCTTCGACTTCGGCACGCGGCACGCGCAGCAGATCGTATCCGAGATCGAGAATGACGCTCTGTTCGTCCTGGCGGATCACCTCGGCCTCGATCCGTTGCCCGTTGCGCAACACTACGATCTCGGAACGGGTGGGCGGGGCGGCCCATAGAGTAAGCAGCAACATCACGACCAGGGAAGTGACTTTAATCTCTCGCACCATGAATGTCCTCGAATTCTCTCCACTCATCTTGCAGGGTCGCCGGCTCTGACATATACTCAGATCCCACGTGAACAGGATTGATTATACCGAGCCAGGAAGTCGCGAGGAAGCGCATATTCCAGGAGATGCTGTTGATGAGTCGATCGCCGATGGAGACGGGGAAGTTCGCACTCGGATGGTTCCTGATCGTGTTGATGCTGGGCGCGCTGGCCGGCGCGAAGGATCTCAGTGCGTACTACGGTTTCGAGAGCATGGAGATCCTGAAGCTGGATTGGGAGTTGGGGCTTCCCCAGGCAGGTGATCTGAACGGTGACGGCTTGAACGACCTGGTGGTCTGCAACAATCGCAAGGCGCGCATCGAACTGCTGTTGCAGAAGCCCGACTTCGATCCTCAGGCTGTTGCCGTCACCCCGCCTGCCGACGAGGAGAACATCAACGACATCCTGGGGCGCGAAACACAATGGCGCTTCAAACGCCTGCACTACCCGCTGAACGTCAAGGCCTCCAGCGTGGCGCCCGGTGACTACAACCACGACGGGCGACCCGATCTGGCTTACTACAGCACCGAGGGCTTGCACGTGGCGCTGCAGGACGAGACGGCCAGTGGCGCCAAGACGCTTCCGGCCCCGTCCTGGCTGCCCGAGACGCGATTCGATCTGCGCGACGGACACAAGACGGCGGCGGCTCTTGTCGCGGGTGATATCAACAACGACGAACGTACGGATCTGATCGTACTGGCGCCCGACGGATACCACGTGCTGCTTCAGAGCCCGAGCGGGACCCTGGAGCGACCGGTTCGTCACTACAGTTCCTCGGCGAATCTCCGACAGGTCCAGATCGGCGATGTCAACGGTGACCAGCGCAACGACCTCGTCCTGCTGACGACCGAATCGGGCGAGCATCCTCTGCGCGTGCGTTTGCAGCGGGCGGACGGCACGCTCGGCCCGGAGACTCGGTGCTCCATTCCGGCGCCGTCGGTGGCGAAATTGTGCGATCTTGGCGACGGGAGAAGGAAGGTGGTCACTTCGATCTCGCGCCAGAGTGGTCGCGTGTCTGTCCATGCACTGATCGAGAAAGAACGCCGGGCCGAAGCAGTTACGATTCATCCACTGCCTTCCGACGAGGAGGCGGCCAACCGCGATATGACCGCGGCGGACCTGGACGGCGACGGACTGACGGACATGGTGGTCACCGACCCGGGGCGCGGGCGCTTCCTTGTCCTGCGCGGTCAGCCGAGTGGTGGGCTGGGGCCGGTGATGGCCTTCCCGGGGCTCAAGGACATGCGCAAACTGTGCGCGGCGCGACTGGATGACTCGGGGCGTGATACACTGGCGGTTCTGAGCATCGACGAGAAGCTCATCGCACTGAGTCGTTTCGAGAAGGGGCGTTTGAGTTTTCCCCAGACGGTTTCCGTTTTGGGTGAGCCCCAGGCGATGGCGCTGGCCGACGTCGATGCCGATGGCCGGCTCGATCTGGCCTACGTTGCCAAAGGTTCGCCCGACGATTCGGAGGCCTTCTTTCTGCGCACCGTTCTTGACGTGGGGCGGGCGGATGCTCGACCGGGCCCCTCGCTGGCGTTGACGGCGGTGGAGGATCGTCCGCTCGATATGTTGGCCTGTGACATCGATCACGATGGAGACACCGATCTGATTGTTGTGCGCAGCTACGATCCGCTGCTTCTCGTGCGGCAGAAGGACGCCGGGGTCTTCGAACAGCAGACGGATGGACAGAGTCAGAGTGGACTGGTCAGTAACCTCAGCCCCCGCGCCCTGGCGCTGGCGCCGCTGGGGCCGAACGGGCAGGGCGCGCTGCTGGCGGCACGAGGTGATTTCGCCCGCTCGCTGTACTTCGATCCGAATCAGGGTTGGCGGGTCATCGACCAGTATCAGGCGGCTGGGAGTCGGCGTCAGCTTCACGTTGTAGCGGCGATGGCGAGCGCCTCCGGGGCCGCCACAAACATCGTTGCCTACGATGACGTCTCCGGCATGTTGTCCGTCCTGGCGCCGCAAGCCGATGGTACATATCGCGCGGCCCGCGAGATTAGCGTCGGCGTGGCGGCCGTCCGTAAGATCGTCAGTGGTCGTTTCGGCGACCAGGCTGATCCAAGCCTGGTGCTTTGCGCCGAGCGCAAGCTCATTGGACTCGAGACCGGCGCCGTTGCGGAAATGAAGCAGTTGGCTGGGTTCGAACCGGACATCGAGAAAGGGCGTCTCGGCTATGTCACGATGGGGGATGTCAACAGCGATGGGATTGCCGACGTGGTCCTTTGCGAGCAGAACCTCCACCACGTGCAGATCCTGTCGTTCGATGAGAATGGTCAACTGGCCAGCGGGTGCAAGTTCAAGGCCTTCGAGGCGCATCCTCACGGCGAGAGTCGCCAGCGGGGGCGGCGGGGTCCCAGCACGGAACCCCGCTATGTGCTGGTCGAGGATGTCACCGGAGACGGGGCGAACGACCTCGTGCTGCTCGTCCACGATCGGATCATCATCTATCCTCAGGACCAGCAGCAGTAGGCGATTCGGCGGAGGCGTTCGCGTTTCGGTCGCGCTGACGCACGGCGATGCCGATGCACCAGGCGAGTCCTCCGTAGAGAATCGTACAGCCGAAGACAAGCATGAGCCAGGCGGATAGCGGCATGGTCTAATCCTCCCCCCGCGCGTTGACGCGGTCTGAATTCTGCGGGCGGCGCCAGAGGACGAATCCCAGGACGCCCCAGAGCAGTACGGTTCCCCAACCTCCGATCAGGGTGGCCCAGCGGGGGTAGCCGCCGTATCCGACCTTGATCTCCTCGAGCAGATTCGCCACCAGGATGACCGAGAGCACGCCGGGCGTCACGTAACGCAACGCCCAGATCCACCAGTTGCCCAGTCGAACCTCGGACTGCTCGTTCAAGTAGTCGCGGAACTCCCGGACGCGATAGAGGAAGCCCACGATGAGGCACTGGGCCAGTCCTGAGATAACCAGGCCGAAATCACAGATCCATTTGTCGACGATGTCGAACCAGAAGTATCCGCCGCGGGTGACGAAGATCAGCGAGATGGGGAACGCGATCAGGACGAACACGCGGGCCAGTTTCTCCGGGTGAACACCCCACTTGTCGTGGAAGCCCGTAGTGAAGGCTTCTTGCAGCGCGAAGGCCGAATCGATCCCCAGCGTCAAAAGGGTGACGAAGAAGATCACGCCGAACAGGGCGTTCAAGGCGGGCAACTGGCTGATGGCGGTCGGGAATGTGACGAAGGCCAGACCGCTCCCGCTGGTCGTGACGTCGGGGACCGCCACGCCCTGCACGTTGGCAAGGTAGCCCAGCATGGAGAAGACCACGAAGCCGGCGAAGAAACTGGTTCCGCAGTTTGCCAGACCCGTAATCAAGGCGCTGTTGGTAACTTCGGCCTTCTTGCCCAGGTACGACCCGTAGCCGATCATGACGCCGGAGGCCAGGCTCAGCGAGAAGAAGATTTGCCCGTACGCCTTCAGCCAGATCCTCCAGTCCGTCAGCATGCTGAAGTCGGGTGTCAGGTAGTACCGAATGCCATCGATCGCGCCGGGCAGCGTCAGTCCACGAACCAATAAGACTGCCAGCAACAACATGGGCAGGGGGACCGTCACCATGACGACCTTGCTGACACTCCGCACTCCCTTGCGCAGGATCAGGTAGATGAGCAGCCAGGTCAGCGCCATGCCGATCACCAGGGGCCCGACGGGCCAGCCGATTTCGCCCGGCCCTTCGGAACGGCGCAAGACCGTTTCGAAGAAGAACGTCTCGGGTTGGTCCCCCCAGGCCTGGGTCAGGGCGTGCCATAGATAGGTCCAGGACCAGGCGAGAATCGTGGTGTAATAGATCACGATCGCGGCGCTGAGTCCCGCGACCCACCAACCGAACCATTGCAGCGGTTTGCGAATGGCTCCGAAAGCCAGCGGTGCGCCTCGTTGCAGGCGTTGGCCCAGGCCCATTTCGAGGATCAGCAGGGGAATGCCCGCCGTGAAGAGCGCCACGAAGTAGGGGATCAGAAAGGCGCCTCCACCGCTGGAATACGCCACGTACGGAAAGCGCCAGACATTCCCCAGTCCGACGGCCGACCCGACGGCCGCCATGATGAAGGCGGCTCTACTGTGCCACTGCTCCCGTGCTTCGGCCATAGAATCTCTTCCTAAAGATCAGAGTTCGTCCCGTCAGTCCGCTCGGTCCCGACGGTAGACGATTCGCCCGCCGACGATGGTGTAATCGACCCGAGCCGTCATAATCTGCTCATGGGGTATCGTCATCAAGTCCCGATCGAACATCACCACATCGCCCAGGTAGCCTTCCTTGATCATGCCCTTGCGGTTCTCCATGAACTCGGCCCGCGCGGCTCCCAGCGTGTATAGCTCGATCGCCTTCTCCATACTCAGCCGCTGGTCGGGACACCATCCGTTGCCCGGTTCACCCGCTCGGTCCTTCCGCGTGACAGCGGCGTAGAGACCTTCCAGTGGATCGATCGGCTCGACGGGATAATCGGTTCCAAAAGCGAGTGTCGCTTCCGCTTCCAGCAGGCGCTGCCAGGCATAGGCGCCGCGACAGCGGGCCAGGCCGATCCGCTTCTCAGCAAAACGCTTGTCGGTGATGCAATGCGTTGGTTGCATCGACGCGACGACTCCCAGGGCGGCGAACCGTGGGATATCGCTGTCGCGCAGGACCTGGGCGTGTTCTATCCGGTGGCGACTGTCCCGTTCGCCATTGTGACGCTGCGCTGCTTCGTAGGCGTTGAGCACCCAGTGGTTGGCCTCGTCACCAATGGCGTGGATGCCGATCTGAAAACCCATCTCATCGGCGGCCAGCACGCGCCGTTCGAGTTCTTCGTACGACATCTGCGGCAGCCCGCGCGTCTGCGGGGCGTCCGTATAGGGATCGAAGAACAACGCCGTGCCCGAACCGAGCGTACCGTCGATGAAGCCCTTGAGGTAGCCGAAGCGGATCCAGTTAACCGTGCGCGGGTACCGTTCGCGCAATCGACCATACCGGCGCAGCTTCTTCTTGTCGGCCGTTAGAGATCCACCGATGTATACCCGCAGGGTCAGCTTGCCTTGATCCTCGAACTGCTGGTAGATGTCCAAGTCAGTCCCAGGGGGCAACTGGACGGATGTCACGCCTAGCTCAGCCGCTCGATCGAAGGCGGCTTGCCAGCCTCGCATGAGTTCTCCCCGTTGTTGCTCTGGTGTCTGAACGGCCGGCGTCTTGTCGTACTTCAGCAGTCCCTGGGCCTTCTCCTTGAAGATGCCGGTCGGCTCGCCGGTCTGTGGGTCGCGCTGGATCTCTCCACCGGCGGGGTCGGGTGTCTCCCGTGTGATGCCGGATCGCTTGATGACGTAGCTGTTGACCAGGACAGAGTGACCATCGGCGCGGGACAACACGACTGGGTTGTCGGGCGCGACCGAGTCGATGAGCGCCTTGGTGGGCCACCGTCGGGTTGAGAACATCTCGTGTTCCCACCGTCCACCTCGGATCAGGACGCCGGGCGGAGTCTTGGCGACAGCCTCCCTGACCCGGGCCGTGATGATGTTCGGATCGGTGATGTAGCGCAGGTCGATGTAATCAGGATCGATCGCGGCGAAGTGGATATGCGCATCGTTAAAACCCGGAACCACCAGTCGGCCCTGCGCGTTGATTACAGTAGTCACGCCGTTATTGATATACTGATCGATGCGTTCGTTGGTCGTGACTGCGATGATTCTCTCGGCCCTGAACGCGATGGCCTCGGCGCGAGGATTGCCCCTGTCGATCGTTACGACCTTGGCATTTCTGATCACCAGGTCGGCTGAGCCGGTCAGGTCACGGCCCGATGCGGCCGTACCGCTCCAACAGGATAGCAGGAACAACATGATTGCGGCAACTGCCAGCGATCTTACCATCGCACCCGTACTCCTAACTCCGAAGGCCCCTACGTCACCGGTTCTGGACGTAGATGAAGTCGATGCCGATCTCGGGGTTCCGGACGCCTTCGGATGTTCCCTTCAGTTCAAGTGTTAGCGTATGGTCGCCGGCCGAAAGCTCCGAGGTCGGCAACGCAAACCGGCGCGACAGAATGCGATAGGGGCGGTGCAAATCGATAGTGTCGCGCCCACTGAGCTTCACCGGCTCACCATCCAGGGAGGCGGCGATCTTGCCCGATTGCGGCGTCATCGCCAGCACCATGTTGATCTGTTTCTTGCCCGCACTCTTGATCGGGATCGTGAAACTCTTCTTCTCGCCTTTCTTCTTCGGGTTCCAGAGAAGCAATTTCCCCCCGGCCCAGAGTCGCCTTTCGTCAAACTGTGTTCCCGGTGTGTCGGCCATGATGTCCTCGGCCGCGAAGAATACCGAGTTGGCCGCTCCCATCCGCGCCGCCGGTTGCCAGCGCTCCGGCGGAAGGGGCATTTCCAGATCCGCTGGCTTGATCGGCTGAAAATCGTCGGTCATACCGGGACGACCATAGTGGTATCCGATCCGGGCGTACGACATACCCGGCGTGCGTTCGTGGCTGAACAGTTCCATGTAGAAGCGGATGTTGTCGCTAAAGGGCAGTGCATCGAGCATATGCCAGCGGTAGTTCGTCACGAAACCCCGATTACCCGGCCCGTCGTTGCGCGGCTGGCCGCAGTAAGGAAACAGGAAGATGTCGGGCGAGGACCAGGAGTAGTTGAAGTAGTCTTCCGAGCCGGTCCCGAAGGTCGAGGGTCGCTTATCGTCGTCGACGAAGATCTTCTCGTCCCCTTCGCCCCACCAGTTCCCGTAAGGGGTGGGGACCGAGGACGGATTCATCAGATAGACGCCGGTTCCGACGTAGACGCCTCGACCATGGGCGAGCACGAAGGGTAGATCCTGGACGTCCCGGTTCGAGGCGATCAGATCGTGGTCCACCCGCCAGCGGGCTCGGAAGTGCATCGTTGCGTCGGTCCAGTCATGGGGTGACGTCACCACCGATCCCCGGGCGCTGACTGGTTGGGAGCCGCCGTTCCACAACGCGATCTTGCAGGACCGCGCAAAGGGCATTACGAACCGGCAGACCATCGTACCATCGGGTTGAACGGTGAAGGGCAACGAGGTGTAGGGATTGATGCCCGGCGCCGCCCCGAAGAAATCGCCGACGGGTGACTGAACCTGGGGCCAGGGATAGCCATCAAAGGTGATCTGCAGGACCGTCTGACGCTGGGCCATATCCATATCTTTGGCGACCAACTGAAGATTCAGGCGACCGATTGCCCGGGAGCCCTCCATCTCAAGTATTGTCTTGGCTTCCGCTGGATCGAGGCTGGCCTCAAAACGCTGATCGTATCGCTTCGCTCGCGGGGAAACATGTTGGTCGGGGTCGTCGAGCGCCTGAGTGACCTTGTCGATCGTCTCACGGCACTGGGCAATGTCCTCCGGCCGGAACGACACGACCGATGCGCCCTTGTCATAGAGCCGGACCTGGAGTTCGTAGAAGTGAATCTCCTGAATGTTGCCCGTCCAGACGACGCGCAGACGTTTGGCGAAGGGGATTGGGGCGTACGATGCGTCCCGCTGGTAGACCGTTCGCCGGAACCGATCGGTATCGAGTTGCTTCGTTTGCTCGAAGTGATCATAGGGGCGGTGAAAGAAATCGTTGGCCGAGCCGTCGAAGACGGGTTCGTTGGCGTCGTCGATGAACATGCGGATCTGACCGGCGATCGCGGCCGTCCAGAGCCGAACGATCGCGCCGGGGCCCGCCACGTCGGCGACCAGGTACTCGCCCACGCCTTTGTCATCGGGCTCCCGCAGCACTTTCTCGAAGTTGGGGATCGGCTCGCGTCCGAATCCGTCGGAGTTGGCGAACCAGTCGGGCCCGCCGGGCAGAGTGCTGCGCCGATCGTAGGAGGAGAACTGGATCGTGCGATAGGCCGGGCTCGGGAACGTCGCCAGGGCCTTCAGGTCCACCATCTCTTCGAAGAGCGATCCCGTGGTGATGGTGTCTGATCCCGCCAATGTCACCGATGACCCGATCAGGAGGACTACGAGGGTTAACACAGGTCTTTTCACGTCTCGATCCATGGCGCCTTCCCATCCAATTGTTGTTGGTTTTCCAGGATGCACATCCGTCACGCCACGAATGTACCGTCACGTCATGGGACTGTCAAACACGGGGCGCAACGGCTTCTCCCGAATTGGCAAACAATCCCGACACGGCCGACGCCTTCTAACGGTATAATGGCCGAGACGTCGCTTGCTACAGAGAAAGGACTCAAAGGATGGTCGACACAAGGATACGATTGCTCCTACTGGCGGCTGCCGTTCTCTCGCTTTCGAATCCCGGGATCGGGAAAGGGCGGCACATCCAATCGCTCGACGGGACCTGGCGGATTGCTTTCGATCCGGACAACGAGGGGCGCGAAAGCAAGTGGTTTGCTCAGGAGGGCTTTCCCACCCGGCACGCTCGAGATATTGCTGTGCCCAGTTGCTGGGAACTGACGGAGAAGGATTACGAAGGTGTCGCATTCTATCGTCGTGCGTTCGAGGTCCCGGCCAACTGGGCGGGCAAGGTCATTCGTTTGCAGTTCGATGCGGTGAACTTCCGGGCCGAGGTCTGGTTGAACGATACAGCCGTCGGTGTCCATGAAGGTGGATTCACGCCGTTCGAGTTTCGTGTCGACCATCTGTTGAGAATCGGTCAGGAGAACACGCTGATCCTGCGTGTGGTCGGGCCCATCCTGCTGCAGGACAAACGCGTCGACGGTGTGGGGCCGATGGAGACCCCCCAATGGCGCGGCGCGATCACTGGGGGAATCTGGCAATCGGTCAGACTCATCGCCACCGACGAAATCTACGTCGCCGACGTCTTCATCGAGCCGAATATCGCTGATGATACCGCGACGTTTCACATGGACCTGACTCATGGAGGCGAGCAAGCGGTTGCCGCCCACGTTGAGGTCACGATCTGCCCGACCGATTCGCCTGAGCGGGTCGTTGCCCGGCTGAGCAAGACCTGGCGCTTGCAGCCGGGCTCGAACAGGCAGAGGTGGACCCTGTCAATCCCCGACGCGATGCGCTGGTCGCCCGATTGTCCTCATCTGTATCGCGCCAAAGTCACGATCGCGCGGGATGGCACTCTGTCCGACCGGTGGACTACGCGTTTTGGGATGCGCGAGTTCACGGTTCGCAATAACCGGTTCTATCTGAACGGCAAACCTCTCTATCTCAAAGCCACTTTCTTCGAGGGGCTGTACCCGACGAAGCTGGCGTACCCGGACAGTCGGAAGATGGCGCAGCGCGAAATTCAGCTGGCCAAGGAGGCGGGGTTCAACATGATCCGCCCGTGGCGCAAGCCACCGCCGCCGATGTGGCTCGACCTGGCCGATGAGATGGGCGTTCTGACCGTCGGCTCCCTGGCGGTCGAGTGCATGGACTTGCCGATCGAGTCGGCCTCTTTGCCGGGCTGGGTCGAGAACGAGGTGCGCCAGAGCATCCGGCGCGATCGCAACCGCGCGTGCGTCGTGCAATGGGAGCTGTTCAACGAGTTGAAACGGCCCGTCCTCAAGCAACTGCTGCGCCCCATGTCGATCCTCGCACGACAAGTCGATCCGACCCGCATGATTCTGGACGAGTCCGGCGGCTGGGCCCAGGGCGCCAATCTGTATCTGCCCTATGAATCCGAACCGACGAAGTTCAACGATATCCACCATTACCCAGGCCCCCAGATCAATTCGAACATCTACGATAAGCTCCGGTTCACCGGCGCAAAGACCCATCAGGAAATGCGCGCCATGGGGCTGACGGGCCATCTGCCAGGCCGCAACGTCGTGCCCGGGCTGATGACCTTCTTCTCCGAACTGGGGTACGGAAGCCTACCTGACCTGGTGGGTAACAACGCTCGCTTCGCCGAGGTGGGCAACCCGCTCGCGCCGCCCACCATCTACCATCGGCGTCTCGCTGATGGACACCGGCGGGCCCTGAAGGGCAGTGGCTTCGACAAGCTCTATCCCGACCTTCGCGCGTTCTGTCTCGATCAGCAGCGAATACACGGCATCGCGAACAAACGTATGATTGAGGCCGTGCGCTGCAACCCGCTCGTTATCGGTTATTGCGTCCACGCCCTGACGGCCGGGGACTGGATCATGGGGGCGGGCCTGCTCGATTTGTTCCGCAACCCCAAGACCTACGCGTACGAGGGCACCCAAGCCGCCAACCGACCCCGCATTCTCGCCATTCGCATGCACCCGCGCAACGTCTATTCTTCCCAAGGCACGCAGATCGAGATTACCGCCGCCAATGAGCGGCATGCAATCGGTGGGATTCTGAAGGTTGAGATTGTCTCCAGCGATGGCAGGGTCGTCTTCAATAGGGAAGCCAACGTCACGATGGCGTCGGGCATCACGAAGCTGCTCAGGGAGAAGGTCGATACGACGGAGCTCTCAGGGACGCATACCGTCAGGGCGCAGGTTCTCGCCGCAGGCGTTTCGATTGCTGAGAATGCGTACGACTTCGACGTGTTTACCGACGATTGCCTTACCGTTCCCGACGCGCCGATCGCGGTGCTCGATCCGAGCAATTCCTTGAAGCCCTTCTTGGAACGTGTCGGGGTTGCGTTCGGTAGATTCGACGCTCAGGCCGATCCGTCTGTTCCCGTTTTCGTCGCGCGCACTGAGGCGAAGACGCCGGCCGAGCGGGCTCGTTTCGAGACGCTCAAGCAATTCATCCGAGCCGGCGGGACGGCTGTCTACCTGCAGGGGGGCGGCTCGCGCGCGCCTTGGGCGAAGGCCGGAGAGGCGTCGGCGTTGTTGCCCGTCCACGCGCGTCTCAAGGCCGCGATTGGCCTGTGGCTGGGCATCTCGCATCTCGTGCACGACCATCCGATCTTCGAGGGATTGCCGGTCAAAGGTATGATGGGCCCGGTCTACGAGAACGTCTGGGCTCGGCACACGCTGCTCGACGTAGACGCTGAGCCCATCGTCGGCGCCATCGGTTTCGATTTCGCCCCCGATTTCGAATTGAGCAAGCGCCACTACTATGGGCCCGGCGATACCTGGTGGGGCAGCGACCTGGCGGTGGTGCCTGTCGAACAAGGTCGCTGCGTCCTATCGCAATTGCGCCTCGTCGAGAACCTGGGCAAGGACCCGGTTGCGGACAAGATCCTATACAACCTCATCAAGTGGACCGCGAATCCTTAATCGCGATCGACAGACTGGAAGCCCGCGCATGAAAATCGAAGCGATCGAGAGCATGGCTTTACAGGAGCGAAACGACGAGGGGGGACAGCCCACGGTGGTCGTGCCGCTCAAGAGCAACACCAACGATAAAGGAACCCTGTTCGCCGGGGCGATCTTCTCGACCTGCATCCTGTGCGGCTACCGGGCGGCCGAAAGAGCCTTCTCCGAGGCCGGCATTCAGGGCGACGTCGTTGCGGCTCTGGCCGAGATCAAGTACCGCCGGCCGGTCAGAACCGACGCCGTCGCCGCCATCCACAACGCCAGCCCCGTTGACAAGAGCCGAACCCAGCCCACCCTCAATGTCCAAGTCAGCCTCCGTGACGCCGAGGGCCAGACCTGCGCCACTCTAACCGCCCGCTATGCCTGTGTCCCGCCCAGCAAAGCGTAGGGCGGGCAGTCTCCTATTCCAGGATCAGAATGCTCACGGTTTCCAGAACGACTTCGGGCACTTGATCGACGGTGAGGTCAAAGTGAATGGCGCCGCCTGTCCAATGGGATGACAACGAGCCGGGAAGCGTCAACTGGGCGCTGCCGACCCCGTCGGAATCGAGCGTTTCTTGAAAGCCGGTGAACACGGCGGTCTCGGGCAGTTCTTCGGCAGCAATCGTGGTGGCGTTGGGATCATCGACCTCCAATGTATATCTCACGGTATAGTCCTGCTCGGCGTGGTCGGCCCCGACATTCATATAGAAGGAGATCGCTCCGCCTCTGCCGGCCGAGACGGCGCTGATGTCGGCTCCGAATGACCTGACCGTAAAGGCGTGGGCCTGGGGTGCTCCAATGTAGGGATGATTCTCACTCCGCCC
>JANQFY010000071.1 GCA_028277585.1 Sedimentisphaerales bacterium | reverse complement strand
TTTGACGACCCCCGCACACGCGAATGGGCGCAAGTCGCGATCGAGGCCGGAAAATGGCCCGGCCACTCCGAGGTGCAGGACAACAACGACGACCTGCGCCGCATGATAAAAGGTGTTTGGGGAAGACTTGGATTCGATTGAGAAACGCGATCTGATCGCGCAAGTGATGCAAGAAACGTATGTGTCCGACAAGCCATGACAACTGCATTTCCAGGCGGTTTTCCTTCGAACCGATGGACCTCCTGGTGTATACTAGTGGAACAGTCCATGAGGCAGATGCTGCCCGCCAGGATGGAGGCCAGGATATGGACCGCCGCCGAGCCTTTACGCTGATCGAGCTTCTGGTTGTCATCGCCATCATCGCCCTGCTGATGGGGATTCTCATGCCCAGCCTGCAGAAGGCTCGCAAAACGGGCCAGGCGGCCGTCTGTCAGGCTCACCTGCGTCAATGGGGCGCGACCTTCCACATGTACACCGGTGATAACGACAGCAAGTTCTGGACCGAGCAGAACGTCTGGCAGACGGGTGAGGCCCAGGGCAACTGGATGCTCATGCTCTCGGCCATGTACGGCGATGTCGACAAGGCCCGCCTCTGTCCGTCGGCCAGCAAGTTGAACGGCCCTGAAGGAGGCATCGGCACAACCTCCTGCCGCTGGGGACCGGGGCCCATCATGGGGAACCATCAGTTCATCGACGATCCGGACAAGATCTACGGCAGTTACGGGATCAACCTCTGGATCAACTCGGTGGAACCCCCTTCGACCGGAGGCTGGCGGGGCCAGCCCAATCGGCAGTGGAAGACGATCGACGTCAAGCATCCCGCGAACATCCCCATGGTGGGCGACTGCACCTGGTTCGGCGCCAATCCTTACAGCTACAAGGATACGTCCTTCAGCGCCAATGCCGGCAAACCGGCGCCGGAGCGTGACTGGTGGGAGACCAAGGACCCCATCGGGTTCGGCGAGTGGGACTGGGACATGGCGCGGTACACACTCGACCGGCACAGTCGGGGAATCAATCTGGCCTTTATGGACGGCTCATCACGCAAAATCGTGTTGACCGATCTCTGGTCGCTGAAGTGGCACCGAGAATTCGAACTGCTTTACGATATCGACATCCCCTGGCTCAACTAGCGGGGAAATACAGGATGATGATCGGACGTACGGAGTAAGCAGCAGAGCCAAGCCAGGCGGCCGAGGGACGCACGGAACGCGAATATCTGCGTCCCTGGTGTTGAGGAAGAGTGATATAACCTCAGAGAGGAGGTGACGCCTCAGAGAATCATCGGGCAGGTGCATTGGTGATTTCAGGCCCTATCCGGAATAGCCGATGCAGAGAGAAGGGTGCGTGCTACAAACCGTCGATTCGGCGTAGAGCCGAAAGACGGTTCTCTTGAAGCCATTTTATTGAAGGAGGACAATCATGTGCAGATGGTCAATTGGCTTGATGGTTTTGCTTGGGGTCCTGGCGCTGACAACAAACGCGTCGGCCGACCTCGTAGGTCACTGGTGGCTCAATGAAGGGTCCGGAGACACGGCCTTCGACTCCAGCGGCAACGGCAACGACGGCACCCTGATAGGCGGTCCGCAGTGGGCCGAACAGGGCTTGAGTTTTGACGGCGTCGACGACTGGGTCGACATCGGCAACCCCGACAACCTGCCGGACGGCGCTTCGCCGCGCTCGATCTGCGCCTGGGCGATGACCCAGAGCACCGCCGGCGGTTGGCGCGTGGTGGTGGGCTATGGCTCCCCCGCCGGATCGCAGTCGAACGGCTTCGCGATCAACGGCACGCTGCTCAGCGGCTTCGGCTACGGCAACGATCTGCACGTGGATCCCTTCTTCGAAATCGGCGTCTGGTATCATCTCTGCCTGACCTATGACGGCACAACGGCCGTCCTCTACGCCAACGGAGAGGAACTGATGTCCGAGGCCAAGGCCTGGGACCTCGTACGCGGGTTCACCCGCATCGGGCGACAGGTCAATAATGCGCCGGAATTCTGGAACGGCGGCATTTACGATGTCCGCATCTACGACCACGTCCTGACCGTGCCCGAGATCATGGAAGCCATGTTGGGCAAGCCGGAATTGAGTTCCAACCCCAGTCCCGAGAATGAAGCGACCGACGTGCCGCGCGATGTCGCTCTGGCTTGGGAGGCGGGCAAGTTCGCCGATACGCACGATGTGTACTTCGGGACGAGCCTGGACGATATCACCAACGCCAGCAAGAGCGATGGACTCGGGGTTCTGGTGAGCCAGGAACAGGGCGCCACGACATTCGATCCCGACGGCGTCCTCGAATACGGACAGACCTACTACTGGCGTGTGGATGAAGTCAACGCAGCTCCGGACAAGACCGTCTTTGCGGGCGAGGTCTGGAGCTTCACGGTCGAGCCGCTGGCCTATCCGATCGAGAATGTCACCGCCGAGACCAACGGCGCCTCGGAAGCCGGGTCCGGCCCGGAGAACGTGGTCAATGGCTCCGGTCTCGACGCCGACGATCGCCACTCGACAGAGAGCAGCGACATGTGGACGGCCTCAGCCAATGGCGCCGACCCGCTCCAGATCGAGTTCGCTTTCGACCGGGCCTACAAGCTGCATGAAATGGTGGTCTGGAACTACAACGTTCAGTTCGAGCTTCTGCTCGGCTTCGGCATCAAGACGGCGACCCTGGAGTACTCGGAGAACGGCGTCGATTGGACCGCGCTCGGTGACGTGGAACTGGCCCAGGGCACCGCGGCCACGGGCTACGAAGCCAACAGCATGATCGACCTCAACGGTGTGACGGCTAAGTACGTCCGCCTGACGGTTGTCAGCGGCTTCGGCATGATGGGTAAGTTCGGGCTCAGCGAGGTCCGCTTCATGTACATCCCGACCCACGCCCGCGAACCGGAGCCGGCCGACGGTGCGACGACCGAAGATGTGGACGTCACGCTGCAGTGGCGGGCCGGACGCGAAGCCGAGTCGCACGAGGTCCATCTGGGAACATCCGCGGCGGACATGGCTCTGCTTGGCACAATCGCAGAAACCAGTTTCGATGTGATGGATCTGCTCTACGATCAGATCTACTTCTGGCAGATCATCGAGGTCAACGATGTGGAAGTCCCGACCGCCCATGTCGGCCCCGTCTGGCGGTTCAACACCCCGGCGTACGCCGAGATCGAGGGTTTCGAAGACTACGACGATGAGGAGAACCGGATCTACAACACGTGGATCGACGGCTATGGTGTTTCGACCAATGGTTCGACCGTGGGTCATCTGGAATCGCCGTTCGCCGAGCAGGATATCGTCAAGAGTGGCGACCAGTCCATGCCGCTGTTCTACGACAACACCGGCGCCTCGGCTTCCGAGGCCGAGCTGACGCTCGACGGCGACGACTGGACCGCTAACGGGATCCAGACGCTGTCGCTGTACTTCAGCGGCGCTTCGGGCAACGGCGGCCAGCTCTACGTCAAGATCAACGACGTCAAGGTCGCTTACGATGGCGACAGCAGTGACATCAGCAAGGGCGTATGGCAGCCGTGGAACATCGATCTGTCGACGGTCGGCGGCAATCTGACGAATGTCACGAAGTTCGTCATTGGTATCGAGGGCGCCGGCGCTCAGGGCGTCGTGTACATCGACGACGTCCGGCTGTACCCGAAGCCGCTTGAGTACCTGACACCGGCCGAGCCGGCCGCGGGCAGCCTCGTGGCTCACTACGCCCTGGAGGGCAACGTCAATGACGGTTCGGGCAACGGAGTCAACGGCACCGCCGAAGGCGAGCCGACCTACGGCCCCGGCGCCGACGGTCAGGCTATTCGTCTGAACGGAATTGGCGATTTCGTCGACTTCGGCGAACCGGCCAACTGGCCTGCCGGAACCGAGGCGCGAACGCTGTCCGGTTGGGGCCT
>JANQFY010000068.1 GCA_028277585.1 Sedimentisphaerales bacterium | reverse complement strand
TGCTGGCGGGCCTTGGTGTCGCTAAGATCGCGGCCCGCTTGCTCTATGGCGTCAGCCCGGTCGACCCGGTCAGCATCGTTGTCACCGTAGCCCTGCTCGGCGCCGCCTCGCTATTGGCGAGCTACCTCCCCGCGCGCCGGGCGGCCAAGGTTGATCCGATGACGGCGCTGCGTTGCGAATAGGAGAGTTCTATGCGCGCATTATGGCAAGACGTTCGATTTGGCTTTCGCATGCTGCGGAAGCGCCCCGGCTTCACGGCCGTCGCGCTGATCACCCTAGCAATCGGGATCGGGGCCGACACGATCATGTTCAGCATCGCGGATGTGTTGCTCCTGCGTCCGCAGGGCGTGGAAGATCCCGAGCAACTGGCCTATTGCGGTATTCGGGGCCAGCGATTCTCATCGTTTCGCTATTCGGCCTATCGCACCCTCATTCAGGACTACACGACCGCATTATGGCAGCAGTTGGCAGGCATTCAAGGTAAGGTCCAAGCCGATCTGGAGCAAGTCGGCGATCTGGTGGCAGTGACCCTGGTGGAACGCAGTATCGAGGATGGGGTGTGTGACTATCGTTACATTGCAGAGTTCAAACGAGCCAGGATATTGCTACACGTGGTCTATGATTCGCGGAACAAGGTTGCAGTGCTGGATACGGACGCGAATGAGATAAAGACAGTGGCTGATGGCTAGTGTTCAGTGGCTAGTGATTTGATGGTCCGTTGAACCAGCTTGTTCTAAGAGAAAAAAGGGAGTACTGAATATGAAAATGAATCTGGGACTTGGACTTGTGGTACCCAACTGGCGCCAGCCTCTTCTATCCACTAGTCACTCGCCACTATCCACTGGAGTTGAAAAATGAGTACTTGTCCAAACGACGTCAAATATGCCTTACGTCAATTACGTAAGAATCCTGGCTTCACGACTGTGACGATGCTTACCCTCGCACTCGGTATCGGAGCAAATCTAGGCTTATTCGGAATCCTCAATGAAATGCTGTTACGTCCCAAGCCTGTGGCTCGGCCTTTTGAACTCTGGGCGATTCAAGCGGCGGATGCGATCAAACAACCGGTCCGTGCCAATCTTTGTCGACCTTATTATGAGGCTATCCAGCGTGAGAGGCATCTGTTCGAAGGGCTCATCGGCTACGCTAGAATCAGACCCAAGTTAAAAACAGAAGAAGGCGTAGAACGTATTCAAGCAGAGTTGGTATCGGGTGACTATTTTTCGTTCCTGGGCGTGCCCCCCGTGCTGGGACGAGGTTTTTATCAGGAAGAGGACACCCAGGCTGGCGCGCGTGCAGTCGCTGTCATTAGCTATGCATTCTGGCAGAACCGGTTTGGCAGATCCGCGGACGTTCTGGGAAAAACCTTCACACTTAATAAAACGCTCATAGAAATTGTGGGCGTTGCTCCCCGGGGATTTAAGGGTCTTGATTTCAAACCGTCTAATCTCTGGCTGCCGGCGAGCTTAGAGCCGCTGCTCGGTGAATCAACCAGATACCATCTCGTTGGTCGACTGACCGAACCCAAGCTGGCCCCAACGATCGCAGATCTACTGACACCGATAACAGCTGAGGTCACCAAAAAGTTGCTCACTTTTGAGGATCCCCGCTGGTTTCGTTATGGTGTCTCGCCTAGGTTTGCCAGGATTCGACTCGATCCGATCGGTCGAGGTCTTCTGGGCACATCCTATCTAAAACCAAGGGTCATCAGCTTTTTGCAGTTAGCCGGCGTAGCGACCGTACTACTGCTCTTGATCGCTGGTGCGAATGTAGCCGGTTTGTTCCTTGCCCGCGCCCTACAACGTCGTAAGGAAACAGCCACCCGTGTAGCCCTGGGTGCCACACGTATGGCGATCGTGCGTCCGATCGTCTGCGAAGGAATGCTCGTAGCTGCCGGCGCCACGATGGGTGCACTGTTGATATTATCGTGGGTGAATCACATCATACTGTCCTTTATCAGCTGGTGGCCGGGGGCACCGCTGCCTATTGTACCCGACCTGCATATGCTACTCTTTGCGATTGGGGTGGTTTTAGTTGTCGGGATGGGTTCCAGCATGATCCCGGCACTACAGGCGAGTAGATTTAATCCATGCACTGCTCTCAAAGACGGTCAAGGAACGAGCCGTAAGCGACGGAGATTATATCAGGGACTGATTGTCACTCAGATTGTGGGATCGCTGGTTCTTCTATGTGGTGCCATGTTGTGTCTGCGTAGCATGGGCAAACAACTCGACGTGGACCTGGGATACGACCATGACAGACTCGTGATTGCATCACTCGATCTGGAACGCATAGGCTTTACCAAGGACACCTTCGCGCCCCAACTAGCAGATATCGTACGTCGGGTAAAACACATCCCCGGAGTTCAGCAGGTTTGTGCTACGCCGGCAGGTCCGTTGGGTGGGACACATTATCTCCCCATGGCACATTTTCCCCCCGAAGGCTACGATCTTCCCGTTGACGATCCCAGAGAATACGATTATTTCCCCCAGTTTGCCCCCGGTATGTTTGCTGTTTTGGGAATCCCTATGCTGCGCGGCCGTGAATTCCGCCCGGAGGATATTAAATCCGGCCGACATTATATTGTCATAAACGAATGTTTGGCGCAGACCTTCTGGTCTGACCAGAACCCGCTGGGCAAACATATTGGTAAGCGGGAGATCATCGGCGTGGTCAAGGATGCACGCCTGGGCAGATTCGATAAACAGCCGGTTGCGGCGGTCTTTCGGGTAACAAAGAGGGAAGCACTCCTGCATCCCCATTTGCTGATCCGCACCACGGGCAACGCACGGCGGGTACTTAGCTCTGTGCGTGCCCAACTCGGCCAAATCCATCCACGGTTGGCTGAGAGCGAGGTCTGCATGCTCCGTGACATCATGAAGAACGCCTTGGCTTTCCAGCATGCAGCCATGCGAATTCTGGGTGCTCTCGGAATCTTGGCCCTCGTGCTGGCTGCCGTAGGTACTTACGGTGTCATTGCCTATATGATCAATAGTCAAACACGAGACATCGGCATCCGATTAGCCATCGGAGCCACCCCAGGGGATGTTTTACGATTCGTTTTGTCTAAGGGCCTCCGCCTGGGCCTGATCGCCCTGGTCATCGGTTTGCCATTAACGCTGGGTACTGCGATAGTTCTCAGGCACGAGATCGCGGGTGTTAGTCCGTTCGATCCCGTATCGTTCGCCGCCGTGGCGGCATGCACTCTGGTCGTCCTGATCGCCGCCTGTTGGCTGCCCGCCCGCCGGGCGGCCCGGATCGATCCGATGGAAGCCCTGCGGTGCGAATAGGAGAGATTCATGCATACTCTGTGGCAAGACGTTCGATACAGCTTGCGTATGATACACAAGAATCCGGGTTTCACGGCGGTCGTGGTGCTCGTCTTGGCGGTGGCCATCGCGGCCAACACGTCGCTCTTCAGCGTGGTCAACGCCGTGCTGCTGAGGCCCTTGCCTTATGAGGACTCGCATGAGTTAGTGTGGATCAGACAGTCGGGTATCGATCGGACCGAGAAGTTCAGGCATCGTCCGAACTTCCTCTATCTTCGGGAACACAACGAGGTGTTCGAATCGGTTGCCGGCTACTGGGGTTGTCTGCTGTATGTCAATGGGATAGAGACTCCCCATCAAGTCATGGGCTGCAATGTCACGGCCAACACGTTTTCTCTATTACGCGTTCGGCCGATACAAGGGCGCGGATTTGGCCCGGATGATGAGAAGCCGGAGAGTCCGCGCGTGGTGGTTGTCAGTCACGCCTTCTGGCGAGATCACCTGGGTGCAGACCCGAATGCTGTTGGCCGGAACCTGAACCTCATCGCCTACGCGGATTACCGCGTCAACATGGAATCCGAGGCCTATACTATTATCGGCGTGATGCCTCCCGGCTTCACCTTTCCCTACAGCAAGCCCGGACGTGAGCCCATACAACTCTGGCGACCGACGACCTTGACGGATGGTCCGGCGCGGCCTGATGAATTCCCGGTCATCCCGTGGGCCCGTCTCAAGAAGGGCGTCACACCCGAGCGGGCCAGTGCGGACTTGGAGGTTTTGGCCAGTCGTCTTCGGTCAAGCGCGTCGGCCGATACCGCATCGCATGTCCTCAACGTGTACCGGTTCCTGGATGGACTCGTGCGCCGTCACGGAAGGTTGCCGTTACTGTTATTAGGAGCGGCGGGATTTGTGTTGTTGATTGCCTGCGCCAACGTCGCCAATCTGTTCCTAGCCCGTGCGACGGTTCGCCGGCGTGAGATGGCCATGCGCTTGGCGCTCGGGGCCGGGCGCGGCCGCCTCCTGCGACAGGTGCTCACCGAGAGTCTTCTGCTCAGTCTGGCGGCCGGCATCCTGGGGCTGTTCCTGACGTTTTGCTCAGTCAAGGGGTTGGTGGCCCTGTGCCCAGCCAATATCCCACGTTTGCAGGAGACAAACGTCGACCTGCGGGTCCTCTGTTTCACCCTGGGCGTCTCGTTGCTGACGGGATTGCTGTTCGGCCTGCTGCCGGCCTGGAGGGCGTCTGATATCGGCGTCAACGAGACCCTCAAGCAAGGGGCGGGCCGCACCACGGGCGGGCGGCGATGGCATCGTCTGCACGATGGCCTGGTGGTCGGCCAGTTGGGTCTCTCACTGGTCTTGCTGATCGGTGCGGCCCTGTTGATTCGAACGCTGGGGGCGCTGCAAGCCGTCGATCTGGGATTCCAGCCGCGAGACCTGCTGACCGTGCGTATCGAGCTACCATGGGCCAAATACGAAACCGCCGATCAATGCAACAACTTCTTCGTCCCTCTCGGCGAACGAATCCGAGCCCTTCCTTCTGTCCGTTCGGTGGGGGCGCGCGTCGACTCCGAGGAAATAGATTTCAGCATCTCCGGACCGACGGGGCCCGGGCCGCGCCGATCGGCGCGATGGATATCGGTGACACCGGGTTTCTTCGATGCCATGGGCATGCGCTGGCTGGCCGGCCGGCCCTTTGATGACCGGGACTCGGACTCCATCGTGATTAACGAGACCCTGGCGCGCGAGTGTTTCGGCGATAGTGATCCCTTGGGGCGGACCTTTGTGACGGACGATTCATCCGGACAGAAAGCCTACACCATTGTTGGGGTTGTGGATACGATTCGCAGCTATACCGAGCCCAGGCCGGACACGAGGACCGTCTATACACAAGGCATGGACCACTCGAAATGGGAGACCCTCCTGGTGCGAACGGAAGGCGACCCGATGCGCCTGGCGCCGGCCATTCGAGAACTCGTGGCCGATTTGGAAAGGGACCAGGTGATCAAGACGATCGAGCCGATGGAGGCGTCGCTGTCGAATGAGCTGGCGCCGCAGCGGTTCGTGATGATTCTACTCGGGCTATTCGCCGGCATCGCGCTGGCGCTGGCGACGATCGGCATCTACGGCCTGCTGCACTACAGCACGACCCGCCAGACGCGTGACATCGGCATCCGCATGGCCCTGGGGGCGCGGAAGGGCGATATCCTGCGAACCGTGTTGGTCCGGGGATTCCAACTCACCCTCATCGGCGTGGCGGCGGGCATCGCCGGGGCGGTGGCGCTGACCCGCGTTCTTAGCAGTCTCTTGTACGATGTGACCCCCACCGACCCGGTGACACTGGCATTGGTATCGTGTATTCTGGTCGTCATCGCCTTGTTGGCCAGCTACGTCCCGGCCCGCCGGGCGGCCAGCGTCGACCCGATGACAGCGCTGCGTTGTGATTAGGAGATGGTTATGGAAACAGTCTGGCGGGACATTCGCTACAGCTTTCGGATGATGCGCAAGAGCCCCGGCTTCACCGCCATTGTCGTCCTGATTCTGGCGGTCGCGATCGGCGCCAATACTGCGATCTTCAGCGTGGTCAACGCCGTGATGCTCAGGCCCTTACCCTACAAGGATGGGCACCGCCTCGTGTGCGTCTATGAGCACACGGAGTGGGGTGACTTCCCGCCGGACCACGCGGTGTTCGCCGCGCTCGGAGAACAGAGTCAAGTGTTCGAGCGGATGGCGGGCTGCTGGTCGGACAAGCTCTACGTTACGGGGATCGACAAGGCGCGGGACATCCGCGTCGGAACAGCGTCCTTCGATTTCTTTCCCTTGCTGGGTGTTGAACCGCAGTTGGGCCGGGGGTTTCACCTCGAAGAGGAGACACCGACACTCAGCCACGTCGCCCTTCTGAGCCACGCCTTCTGGCAGAGCGATCTTGGGGGGACCGAGGATGCGATAAGCAAGACCGTGAACCTCAATGGCGACAGTTACACCATCATCGGCGTATTGCCCGCAGGTTTCGAGCCTCCGGTGGGACGTCC
>JANQFY010000491.1 GCA_028277585.1 Sedimentisphaerales bacterium | reverse complement strand
CCAAGGACAAGCACGGATTCACCGCTCTGCAGGTCGCCCAGATGAAGGGGCACGAGGAGATGGCCCGAATCCTGCTCGCCCGCGGCGCCGACCCGAACGCTCCGATGCCCCCCTCGGGTCAGCCCTTGGGGTTCCTGGACATCCTCTGGAACGAGCTCAAAGACAACTACCCGATGATGGAGTACGCCGGGGCGTTCGACGACAGTTGGTATGAAGAGTGCAAGGAAGAGATCCAGGACATCAACGATCTCTACGAAGCGCTGCCCATCATGGACCGTATGCTGGTCCAGCGACTGCACGACTACCACACGGGCATGTACTGGGGCGGGAAACCCCACTTCTCGACGCCCCCACTGCAACTGCGTCTGATCGAGAACCAGATCGTCGTGACCGGATGCCCCAACGACGTGGGCGTCACGCGGGGGGACATCCTCCTGGAGATCGACGGCGCCGGCGCCAAAGAGCGCTTCGACGCCGTGGCGCCCGAGGCGTTCGGCGCAACCCGATACGTCAAAGCGAAAACCGCCTGTCGCACGATCGTCCAGGGCGAGCCCGATTCGGAGGTCACGCTGAAGCTGCGCAACCAGGAGGGAGAGGACTACGAGGTGCTCCTGAAGCGGGCCGGCGGCTACTGGGGCGGGCCGCGCAGCTCGTCCGTGGTGTCCAGTCGAATGATCGACGACGACACGGGGTACATCAGCATCCGCAGTTGGGGTGGCTTCTCACCCGAGGAGTTCGACGAGCATCTCGAGCCAATGCGCGACAAGGCGCGTCTGATCATCGACGTGCGCGACAACGGCGGAGGCTCGGACAACCTGGCCGAGAAGATCATCGGGCGTTTCATCACCGAGGACGTCCTGGTCAGCATAGGTTTCCAGCGCGAGTCGGGCACTGAGATGTACAAGAAGATCTTCTTCGTCGCCCCGCCCCGTGGGCCCTGGTGCTACGAGGGAAAGGTCGCGGTGCTGACCAACTCCGGCTGCGCTAGTGCGTGTGAGCACTTCGTCTCAGGCATGTTCGAGGCCGGCGCCCTGCAGGTCGGCACGCCCACCACCGGCGCCTGCGGCTGGTCCAAGATGATCGACCTACCCGCCGGCGTCTCCCTGCGCTGTTCGCTGACGTTCCCCCTACACGGCAAGGTGCCCTCGCCTCTGCACGGCATGAAACCCCACCACCTCGTCGAGCCGACCATCGCCGACATCCGCACCGGCCGCGACACCGTCCTGGAAACCGCGCTGGAGCTACTGTCTCCGTAAGGCTATGCGTCCACCGCTCGGCGGCGATTCAGATACGCATCGATGCGTGACATCTCCCACAACGCGAGGACTACTCCTGCTAGGATGAGCAGGTACACGAGCATGGCTCTGATCCAGCTTCGCCTTTCCTGGTTCTGGTAGCAGGTAGCTGTCGGGCTATGGACATTCCACGTATTGAAGTCGTCAGGATCATTACCTCGCGAGGAGGTCACGCCATCCTGGCCGCACGAGTAGATGCCAAAACCGCTGGGCAGGTTGACATCGGAGACGTAAACGAACTCATTTCCCCAGTTGTCGGTCGGCACGTCCGCCGTCGCCAGAAGTGGCAACCAGACAATATCAGTCGGCCAGTCCGATGGCTTGTGAACCAATGCGCTCAAGCCTTCCTCCTCGGTGGGAAAACGGCCCATGTGCATCCGAAACTCCTGAGTTGCACTTCTGAGAACCGATAGAGTGGCCTTCGTCGTGGGGATCCGGCACTTATCAGTTCCCCCCAAACTCGCCCATGCGACGACCGCACAGACCGCTAGCACTGATTTCATCTGTGATTCCTCCCAACCATCCGATCTTCGCTCCCCAGGCCCTCCGTATGTCGGAGCCGGATAACGCTTACTCACATATAGACAGACAGATCGCGCAGGAGTTCCCTATTTTCGGACGCTTTGCCGAAATCGCTGGATGGATATGGGATCGCACATACGAAGCCACGGCTTCGTCACGTTTGTCATCTTGAGCCGGAGGCGAAGGATCTGGGCACCGAATAAGAGGTATGCCCGGATCGCAGGCCAGATCCTTCACTGCGTTCAGGATGACAAGCG
Organism: Sedimentisphaerales bacterium; assembly: GCA_028277585.1. Taxonomy (GTDB): domain Bacteria; phylum Planctomycetota; class Phycisphaerae; order Sedimentisphaerales; family Anaerobacaceae; genus Anaerobaca. Next base: position 2,040 of record JANQFY010000491.1, on the reverse strand, counting down.
CGGGCACACGGAAGGACTGCAAGCCACCTCTAGTGCTGTTGCACAATCAGCGGAGTTTCTTGTGGGTGAACTTCTTGGCGTCGGGGCCGGCGTAGTCGGCGGCGACTTGGCCCTTGCCGAGCAGCTTCCATTTGTAGATGACCAGCCCTTCGAGGCCGACCGGGCCGCGGGCATGGATCTTGTTCGTGCTGATCCCGACCTCGGCGCCGAGCCCATAGCGGAACCCGTCGCTGAAGCGGGTCGAGCAGTTCCAGAACACGTCGGCCGCATCGACGCGGCTCATGAACGCCTCGGCCTTGTCCTTGTCACCGGTGACAATCGCGTCGGTATGGCCCGACCCGTACCGGTTGATGTGCTCGACCGCCGCGTCGACTCCGTCGACGACCTTGATCGAGAGGATGTAGTCCAGGTATTCGGTCGCCCAGTCCTCGTCGCAAGCGGGCTCGATATCGATGATTGCGCGGGTCTGCTCGCAACCTTTGAGATGACAGCCCTTGGCTTCCAGCTCGGCGCGGACGCGGGGCAAAAACTCGGCCGCGAGCGGCGCATCGACCAGCAATGTCTCGGCGGCGTTGCAGACCGCGACATACTGACACTTCGAATCGACGGCGATGCTGACCGCCATATCCAGCTCCGCCTCGCGATCGACGTAGACGTGACAGATCCCGTCGGCGTGACCCAGGACGGGGACATTGGTGTTGTTCATGATGTAGCGCACGAACTCGTTGGAGCCGCGCGGGATGATCAGGTCGATGTGGTCATCGAGCGCGAGCATCTCGGCGACGTCCTGGCGCGTTTCGAGCAGTTGGATCCAGCCGGCGGGCATCCCGGCCGCCTCACTCGCTTCGGCGATGATCTCGGCGAGAATGCGATTGGTCTGGGCCGCCTCGCTGCCACCCTTGAGCAGAACGGCGTCGCCGCTCTTGAGACACAGCGTCGAGATCTGCACGAGCGCATCGGGCCGCGACTCGAACACCACGCCGATCACGCCGATCGGGCAACTGACCTTGTACAACTCCAGGCCCGCATCCAACTCGACCGCCGAGAGGGTGCGGCCCACCGGATCGTCGAGGTTGATCAGACTGTGAATCCCGGCGCAGACATCGGCGAGCTTGGCCTCGTCAAACTTGAGCCTCTTGAGCAGCGGCGCGGCGAGGTTGGCCTTCTCGGCCGCTTCCAGATCGAGTTGGTTCGCCTGCAGGACATCCGCCTTGCGTCGTTCGAGGGTCTTGGCGATCTCCGTCAGGGCGGCGTTCTTCGCTTTGGTCTTGGCCGCGGCCAGTTGCAGCGAGGCCGACTTCGCAACCGCCGCACGCTCGGTGATGCTCGATTTGCTTGACATTTTGTCCTTTACGATTTAACTTCGCTGCTATACTATGATCGCGTGATTATAGGAGATCGGTTGTTCGCGTTCAACCGACGACTTCGCGGGTGTAGCTTAGTGGTAAAGCTCCAGCCTTCCAAGCTGATTACGCGGGTTCGATTCCCGCCACCCGCTTTTTGCGTTAAACCCGCCTTAGGCAAACACTTAAAATCCACTTGACCCGCTCAAATTGTATGCGTTTCCCTGGCTGAACAGGCGCTCTAACTCAATCCCAAGAAACCGGCACGGGTTTCTGTTACGTCCGATCAAAACGCCATTATCGCCGCTTGAGACTCCCTCGGCAGCGCTGCCGTCTCGCGGGCCCGGGCACCCCGGCGGAATCCGGAAAAGACTTGACAAACGCCCCCTCCGCGCCTATGCTCCGCGTGGGTCAAAGGAAAGCACTGGTCCGGAGGCAGGGTGGCCGTTTGGGACTGGTGCGAGGGATCGATGAACCGGTAACTCTACAAGGAGGTAGGGCTATGTCCGTTCGAACAAGCCGTCTGCCCATTCTGTGTCTGATCATCGTTTCGCTTGCCGCTCTGAGTCTGTCCGGCTGCAACTCGCGACCACAGTGCGTCGACGAGTGCACGCCGCGCGGACGGTGGCAATCGCCGACCATCCAGGCGTTCCGCGCCCTGCTGCTGGTCAACTGCCCGGACCTGGACATCGAGTTC
>JANQFY010000442.1 GCA_028277585.1 Sedimentisphaerales bacterium | reverse complement strand
CCGTCTCGTTTGATGAGTGTGAAGCCATCGTAGAGACGCCCGGTAGCGGTTCGGGCCTCATAGTGGAGCTCGTCGCCGTCGACGCGGATGATCTGGTAGAGCTGGGTGTCTTCGGCGGCTCGCTTCATGTAGGGGCGTTGTTCCAGTGTGTACATTTTCGGACCACTCACCGAGACCACGTAAACGGTGCCGGCGGCCGGGCTGGCGGCGGTAACTCCGGTGGCGACGTTTTCGTACGTCATCAGTTTGCTGCGTGCATAGGTGTGATCGTGCCCCTGAAGGACGAGATCAACTCGGTACTCATCGAGGATTGGTTGCCAGAGATCTCGCAGTTCACTGTTGTCGCGCCCCTCAGCAGAGGCGTACAAGGGATGGTGGAAAGTGACGATGGTCCATCGCGCCCCTTTCTTTGCCAACACTTCCTCGAGCCAGGGCACTTGTTCGGCCTGGCGTTCGTTGGAGTTGAGTGAGATGATTCGCACTCCCTGATAATCGAGGTAGTAGACGGATTCCTCCAAGCCCTTGGGGCTGTGCTGTGGAAAGGCGAACGTAGGTCGCCAATGGGCGGACAATTCCTTCTCATCCTTGGAGTCCACGCTGGCGTATTCGTGGTTGCCCGGCGTGGCAATACAGGGGATCATGCGGTGCAGGAAACCGGTGGCATAGAACCACTCACCCCATTCGGCGTCACGGTTGGCGCGATTGATCAGATCGCCGGCGTGCAGGATGAAGGCCGCCTTAGGGGCGTCGGTGAAGGCCGATCGAATGACCCGGGACCAATGTGACTTGATGTCGTTCTGGGCGTCGCCCACGTAGACAAAGGTGAAGGGTTCAGGTGAATCACTAGCCGTCGTGAAGTGGGACCACTCGCTGAAGGTCGTACCGTCGCCGATGCGGTAGGCGTACTTCGTCTTGGGGGCCAAGCCCGTGAATTCGACGGTGTGGTAGCTGGCGGTCCCTAAATCCCCTTCCAGCGACACTGTTTCGGCAGGCACGGATCTGGCCTGCTCGGCGAAAAGGGGGCCCTCGCCGGCGATGGCGATTTCGCCGAGGCCTTGGGTGATATCGCCGCTAGTGCGCCAGGTCACGGCCTGAGATCGCGACGGGTCGCCCGTCCAGGTCAATACGATGCGATCCGGCACGGGCGTAGGTGTAAATTCGCGGGCATGCCGGATGGGGCGGCGGACACCATGGTCATGGCCGTGGTGATGGCCATGGTCATGGTCGTGCACGCATCCCATTAGCGTGATAGACGTCAAGATCAGGGCCAGTGCCAATTTGGTCAATACCCACTTGCCGCGCTTGTACTTGTCAGCCATCATTCTCATCTCTCCATCTGTCGACAGCATTCAGTTCACACGTCCCTTCGTATCGGCGACGGTTTCTGTTCGCCTAAAATGGGTGAAATCGGCATTCGTACTCTCGATCCCCTGGAAGGGCATATTCCGGCCTGGATTCCTGAACTCAATGTCCGAAAGGTCAGGCCTGTAGGAGGGCGCGGACATTTCGGGGCGTGAATCGCAAATTTCACTTGACGTTCTTAGCGGTTAAGAATATATTTAGCTACTCCTAAAGTCAAGGATCGGTATGAACGCCAAAGCGACAAGCCAGTTGAGTGCGAGCCTGGAGGATTACCTTGAGGTCATATTCTGGACGGTGGCGGCCAAGGGGTCGGCCCGGGCGCGCGATATTGCCAAGCAGTTGAAGGTCAAGGCCTCTTCGGTGACCGGGGCTCTGCGGTCGCTGGCTGAAAAGGAGTACATTCGCTACGCGCCCTATGAGGCGATCACCCTGACGGAAACGGGGTTTCGCGAAGCCACGCTGCTGGCGCAACGTCATCACGTTTTACGGGCCTGCTTCGCCGAGTTGCTCGGGGTTGACGAGGCGACGGCGGATCTTGCGGCGTGTCGCATGGAGCATGGGATTCCATCGGTGCTGGTCGACCGGCTGGCTCAGTTTCACCAGTTCGTTCGGAACTTGCCAGAGGAGCATCGGCAGGCGGTGATGCGATTCGCCGAGCGGTCTCGGCGTAAGACGGGAACGGCATCCAAGGGCGTCGCCCAGGATACGGTGGCCGACCTGCAGGTGGGGCAACAAGGTGTTATCACGGCCATTCGCCGTGCCGGTTCGGTATCCCGCCGGCTTGCTGATATGGGCCTGGGACGAGGCGCCCTCGTTGAGATCGAAGGGATCGCGCCCATGGGAAGTCCCATCCGGGTTCGCATCCGTGGGTATCGCTTGGCGCTTCGCAAGCAGGAGGCCGAAGGTATCGTGGTGGTCGGCAGGTAAGGGGTCTTTCTCTTTTTTTGTCATGCAAGTTAGGGAAGGCTAACAATTATGTCTCTCCCGAAAGTGATTAGGAGTTGGCGACAGTGTGCGTTTGCGATTCTGAGAATCGGCGTTTCCGCAGAGGTCAGGGTGGTTGCGGCGACAACGACAGAGTCTTGGATTCGCGGGCTCTCTTCGGCCGGCGGAGAGAGATCGAAATCCGACATGACGGTCAGTTGTATCGACTTCGCATCACGCGACATGGGAAACTGATACTCAACAAGTAATCACGACAAACAAGAACTGTTTCTTGCGACCCAGCAAGCCATGAGCCAGCCAGGGAGCAGACGAGACCTTCGCGGAGATAGGTCTGGTCTGCTCCCTTTGTTTTTGTGGCGGCAGGGCGTCAATGGGGCATGAAAGGAAGGTTGCGTTTCGGTATGTGGGTGTTCATCACACTACTGTGTCTGATCGGTGTTCTATTGACGCTGATCCGGATCAGCTTGTGCGAGCGGAAGGCTGGCGCGCCGGCGGTGCTCGTTACGCTGGTCGTTCTCAACCTGGGTAGCCTTCCCTGGGCGACCCGCATCAACATGCAAGGACTCACGCGTTTCCTGAATAGACTGGATGTTCTGCACAACCTGTGCACGATTCTGGTGATTGAATCGATTCTCATGCTTCTGGCGCTGGCCCACCTCATGAAGCAGCATGCCGAACACAGGTCCCTGAGTGTGGCGGGATCCGCAGTGCTGGCGCCGTCGCCGGCATGCCTGGCCGGTGTCTTCGTGCTGATGGTGTTCCTCTTCAACAGCATTTCAGGTCATTCGTACTGGCTGATTGGCGGCCTGTACAGTCTGGGCCTTCTGGTCATACTGGGGGGGGCTTCGATCCTGGTGCGACGGATGTTCGCCGCCTGGTCGACACGCCTCGAGGTCATGCTCATTCTCTCGTTTGTTCAACTGATCCTCGCGATGTTCCTGCCCTTGGTCGCGCAGGGCCTGACGGTCCCCGCCCATGGGGCGAGTCATTCTCTATGGGCGTTGCCCGCTGGTATTGCGCTGTCGTCACCCCTGGTCGCACTCGCCTTGGCGGTTCGCAAGGTTCATGCGGCGTTCTTTGGAGACCGAGCTTCATGAATGTATTGACAAGTGTCTTGTACTGGCTTTCCACCGGAATGATGATCCCGGTGGTGGTTCTGCTGCTGATTGCCTTTGGATGGTCTCTGTTGCTCCTGGGAGACCTTTATGGTCAGTACAGTTGGCGTCTGCGCCATCGGTCGTTTCTGCGGCAGGTTCGGGATACCACCGGGCGCGGGGATCTGGCGGGCTTGTCGACCGAGTCGCTCGCGAAAGGTAGGAGTTGCTTCGCGTACCATTTCCATCGTCTGATCGAACACCGGTGGCACACGCTACAAGGAGAGAGAACGCTTACGGACTTCGAACTGGCGTGCCGGCGGGATCTCGATGTTCCCCTGACCCTGATGCGCGTCGGGCCCATGTTGGGCCTGATGGGGACGCTGATTCCGATGGGACCGGCGCTGGCCGGTCTGGCCTCGGGGGACATCGCGTCTATGGCGTCCAACATGCAGATCGCATTCTCGACGACGGTGGTCGGGATCTTCGTGGGCGCGATGGGGTTTGTCGTGCAACTGATCAAGAAACGCTGGCACCAGGCCGACCATGCCTTGTTGGTCTATCTCTTCGATTTGTCGCAGGCACAGAAGGAGGAGGTATGAGACGCACCGGGAAACGGTCCCTGGATCTCGAGGGTGTCGACACCGATCCGCTGTCTGGCATGGCAAATCTGTTCGATGTGGCGATGGTCTTTGCTGTCGCGCTGATGGTCGCGATGGTCATCAACTTTCGCATGACGGATATGTTGACAGAGGACGAGGTCACCATCGTCAAGAATCCGGGGCGTGAGGACATGGAGATCGTGGTCAAGAAGGGCCGCGAAATCACCCAGTATAAGGGCTCGGAAAGCAAGGGCCAGGGAAAGGGCAAGCGTATCGGTGTGGCCTACGAACTGGAAGATGGCCAGATCATTTACGTTCCCGAATAGAGAGGACTTCTTCATGACAGTTCCGAGCAAGAGGCGCCTGGGCGTCTTGGTGGTTATCGTCGTTTTGCTGGCCTCGGGCGCCTGGTTGTGGCGCCGCTATGGCAGTCGTACGCGTATTGCTGTGATCAACTTCCGGGACGCCCAGTATGGCCAACTGCTGGACGCCGCGGAGACCGGGTATGTTCAGTTGGATCGCATCGAGGCCGAGGATCTTCCCCGTACGGAGTTGTCCAACTACGCCTTGACCCTGATCTTCGGCATGGGCCTGCGCCTGGACGATGTGCAGGCCGAGAAGGTGCGTCAGAGCATGGCGCGTGGTGCGGCCGTCTATGTACACGCCTCCACCAGCAGGGACAACGAGTTCAGCAATCTGACTGGTGAGAATCTCGAATATGTCGAAAGTTATCTGAAGAACGGTGGCCCCAAGAACCTCCAACGTCTCTTTGCCTACGTCCGGCGCGCCATGGACAAGAAGTCCCTCTTTGCCGGCCCGATCGAAGAGGCCCAGGAGATCCCCATGGACACGCTCTTTCACCTGGGCCAGGACAATTTCTTCACCGATGTCGATGATTATCAGGACCACTACCAGGAGGCTGGTCTGTACGAGGAGGGGCGCCCCCGAGTATGCGTGTTGACCACCCTCATTGGGCCGCGTACATCGAGGCGGGAACTGCTGGATGTTCTGATCCAGCGTCTGGAGGCTCTCAAGCTCAACGTCTATCCGATTGCAGGCTTTCGCAAGCGTCTGGCGTACATGAAGGAGATCGCCCCGGACCTGGTCGTGTACTTCCCGCATGGTCGCGTGCAGATGATGGGGCAGGCCAATGAGGTTGTCACGTGGCTGAAGGAACGCGACATTCCCTTGCTCTGCCCAATCAATGTGATGCAGCCCTATGACGAGTGGCTCAACAGCCAGCAAGGCATGGTGGGGGGGATGCTCAGTCAGAGTATTGTCATGCCGGAACTCGACGGAGGCATCGAGCCCTTTACCGTCTCCGCGGAATTCCCGGATGAGCGGGGGCTGCTCGCGTCGAAACCCATCCCCGAGCGCGTCGACACTCTTGTTCGCCGCATCGAGAATTGGCTGAATCTGCACAGCAAGCCCAATCGTGACAAGAGGATCGCCATCGTCTACTTCAAAGGGCCCGGTCGTAACGCCATGGTGGCCAGTGGCATGGAGGTGTCCGCCTCGCTGTTGAACGTCCTGCGTCATTTGCGGGATAGCGGCTTCACTACCGGCCCATTGCCGGAGACAGTGGCCGAACTCGAGGCGATGATCCAGCGCCAGGGACCCGTGCTCGGGCCTTACGCGCAAGGGGCGTTCGATGATTTCGTACGGGAGGGCGAGCCAGAGCTGATTCGGACCGAGGACTACCTGTCCTGGGTCGAGGCGCAGTTGGACCCGGACCTGTATGCGCAGGTCGAGGCGCGCTACGGGCCGGCGCCGGGGCAGTATCTCTCGTTGAGCAAGGATGGGCAGACCTACTTGGCGCTGCCGCGCGTGAAGTTCGGGAACATCGTGATTATGCCGCAGCTCATGCCGGGGATCGGGGACGACACGAACAAGCTGGTCCACGGTGTCCCGGCGGCGCCTCCGCATCCTTATATCGCGACGTATCTGTGGGCTCGGCACGGCTTCGGGGCCGACGCGCTCGTTCACTTCGGTACGCACGGGAGTCTCGAATTCACACCCTGGAAGCAGTCCGCCCTCTCGCAGATGGATTGGCCCGATGCCCTGACGGGAGACCTGCCCCATCCCTATATCTATACGATCAACAACATCGGCGAAGCGATCATCGCCAAGCGGCGCACCTACGCTACCTTGGTGTCCCATCTGACGCCTCCCTTTATGGCGTCCGATTTGTACGGTCCTCTGGCAGCGCTGGCCGATGCCGTGCATGGCTACCTGGACACGTCGGACGAAGCGCTGCGATCGGAATACGCCCAGGACATTCGGAAGGGAGTCGAGGAGTTGGACCTGAATAAGGACCTTGGCTTTGACGACTTCGCAAGCCGCCCCCTGGCGGTGGCGGACATGGAAGCGCTGCATCACTATCTGCACAGTCTGGCCATTGAGAAGGTTACACGCGGCAATTACGTCCTCGGGCGTCCCTACGAAGATGCCTTTGCGCGGGAAACGGCCGGACTCATGGCGCTGGAGCCGGTTACGTATGCCCTGGTCCGTTTGGATCAGGCCCACAGCGCCGATCACGCCCATCATGAGGACCATCAGCACGCCGGGCCGCACCAACACCACGGCGATCACGTGCATTCGGGCGATTCGCAGGACCCGACGCACCAACATGCCGAGCACGGAACGGATGAGGTCTTTCGGCCCTATGCCGCGCAGATCATTGAGAAGATTCTTTCTGGTGAAGCCTCGTGGCAGGACTACGTCTCCGAGAGCGACCTTGCTCGCTTGGCTGAATGGGACCAGGCTCATCAGGCGAAGTCACCATCGCGGTCCATGGGAATGGCTGCCAAGGGGAAGCAACCCTCTGCGGGCAAACCGCCTGCCAAGAAGAAGCCTTCGGGCGTTTCAGCGGACAATGCCGGCGGACATTCCGGGGGGCGTGATCATACACATCCACATGGGGCGGGAGCCCATGGGCCTAGCCATTCCCACGGTCACGGTGAGCAGGCGCAAGGTCACTCCGGAACTCATGGTCATACGCATTCGCATGGCGCGGTCGCCCA
>JANQFY010000414.1 GCA_028277585.1 Sedimentisphaerales bacterium | reverse complement strand
GTGTTCATCGCACATGAACCGGTCAGCGCAGCCGCCGAAGCGGTCAGGGCGGTCGTCTTCAAGACGCTTCTTCTCGAGCAGTTTGTCACGGGGCTCTCTCCTATCGTGGTTCTGGTTCCCTGGCCGGTTTCTCCGTCACACTTGCCAACCGGGCCGGGCCGGTGGATTGACGTATCGGTCGATGTCCTCGGTATCTGGGCTCGTCAGGCTCGCGCCGTCCCAGCGCAGGAACGATCTGCCCGCCCGAATGGGGACGTTGCCCAGCAGCAGCGTTTCAGTGACCTGACCGACGAATAGGAAATTGGCTGCGGGGGCTGGACCGCCTTTGCAGGCGGCGATCCATTCCTCGTAGTGACCGATCGAGCGGGGCAGTGTCTTGGGGGGCGCCTCGAAACTCCGCCGTTTCGATTCGGGCAAGAGGTGCGGGTTGCCTCCGGTGAAGTCGCAGAGGATCTTGCCCTTGTCGCCGACGAAGAGCAGCCCTTCCTGGTCCAGTTGCTTTCCGGCCTCGAGTTCCGTCGGTCGCGCCGGGAGGATGCCTCCATCGTACCAGTTGAGCGCCAGTCCGGGCATGTTGTACCGGGCCGGAATCTGGAAACGCACAACAGACGAACGTGGATACGAATCGTCATGGGCGAGGCGCTGGCTCCCGCCTCGAGTCGCCGCGTATTCACGGCTCGTCGACGCTTCGACGCTGGTCGGCGCCGCGAGCTTGAGGACGCGGGCGATGGTGTCGAAGCTGTAGCAGCCCATGTCACCGAGGGCGCCCGTTCCGAAATCGCACCAGCCGCGCCAAACGAAGGGCAGATACGCGTGGTTGAAGGGACGCTTGGGAGCCGGTCCCAGCCACTTGTCCCAGTCCAGCCCATCCGGCACGGGATCGGCTTTCTCGGGTTGCGGTTGGCCCTGGGGCCAGATCGGTCGATTCGACCAGTTGTGCACCTCACGCACCGGGCCGATTGCCCCGGCCCAGATCCATTCGCACAACTGACGCGTCGATTCGGAGGCCGAGACGCCAAGCGCGACCTGGGTCGCGACGCCGGTCTCTCGCGCGACCTGAGCCATCCGACGTGCTTCATGAATCGAGTGGGTCATCGGCTTCTGACAATAGACGTGCTTGCCCTTCTGCATGGCCGCGATCGCAATCACCGCGTGCGTATGGTCGGGCGTCGCGACCGCGACGGCGTCGATGTCCTTCTCCCTGTCGAGCAGTTCGCGGAAGTCGTTGTAGGCTGAGCAGTCGCGGGTCCCGCCGGCGTTCTTCTGCTTGGCGTAGTAGTTATCGACGATTCGACGGGCGGGCTCGCGACCACACACGCAGCCGGGCAGATCACTGTAGCCGGTCCCGGTGAGCCTGTGGACCTTGTTGTTTAGCTCGTTCGCGCCCCATTCGAGGTAGTCGCCGCTCTCTTTGTTGACGTCGCAGACCGATGTGACGCGGATCTCGGGATACTTCAGCAGCGCGAGCATGACCCGAATACCCTGCGAGCCCGTGCCGACATAGCCCAGGTTGATCCGCTCGCTCGGGGCGACGTGGTTGGCGCCTCCGAGGACGTGCCGCGGCACGATGGAGAAGGCCGTCACCGCGGCGGTCGAGGTCAGGAACTGACGACGGTTGAGGTTGCCCTTTGCAGTCACGATCGATCCTCCCAGCCAGGTTGAGTCGACAGCTTCTAGAGCGTTTCCAGGCGGATGTTGCGGAACCGAATGACGGAACGCTCGTCGTGGTTCTGCAGGCCGATATGCCCTTGCGCCGAGCGATTCAACTCGGTGTCCACGACCTTCTGGCCGTTCATCTCGATCGTGATCTGTGGTCCCTTGCCCGTGATGGTGACGCTGTTCCACTGGCCGGCCGCCCGGGCGGCATTCTTGCTCGGCGCGATCACATCGTAGATGGCGCCGGGCGTGCCGCCTTTATTCAGGCTGGTCCCGCCGTAACTGGTGATCTGCATTTCATAGCCTGTGAACGCGGGGTTCTTCTCGGTCGCGGCGCGGAAGAAGATACCGCTATTGGCCCGCGCGTTGATTGCGTATTGCAGTTCCAGCCGGAAGTCGCGCACCGGCTTGTCGTAGCACAGCCAGGAACCTGTCTTCTGGGGATCGGTGGTCCACTTCTGTCCATTGCGGCCGATCAGTGTCCCATCCTCGATGCTCCAATCCCCGCCGACGATCTTGGTCCAACCGCTGAGGTCTTTGCCATTGAAGATAGGCTTGGTGCGGGCCTGCTGGGCGAAGACTCTCTCGAGCAGACGCTTGGTGGCTTTGATCGCCTCGATCTCGCTCATGCGCCCGCCGAGGGAAGACTCAATGCCGACGTAGCCCTGATAGCCCGCGTCGCGGACGATGCGCATCATGCGAACGTAGTCGGTGTTGGGATCGTTGCCTTCGTCGTCGAACGCCGTGGTCTTGGCGCTGACGCCCTTGGCGTAGGGCATGAGTTCCTCGACGCCCAGGTAGCGATCGTATTTGCCGAAGTTGCCAAAGTCGGGCAGCGTACCGCAGTTGGGCCGATCGACGAGATCCATCACGCCGGCGAGCCACTTGCCATTGGAGGAGAGTCCCCCGTGGTTCTCGACGATCACGTTGAGGTCGTACTGAGTGGCCCGCTCGCAGAGGCGCCCCAATCCATCGGCGACGAGTTTCTGCTGTTCCTCGAACGTGCCCCCTGAGTGGGCGTTGACGCGGATGGAGTGACAACCGAGGAACTTGGCGGCTTCGAGCCATTTGTAATGGTTCTCAACGGCCTGGAGTCGCTTGGCCCCCTCGGGCTCGCCCAGGTTGCCTTCCCCGTCGCACATGATCAGGACCGACTCGACGTTGTTGTCGCGGGCGCGCTTCTTCATCTCGCCCAGGTAACTCTGGTCCTTGGCCTTGTCCTTGAAGAACTGGTTGACGTATTCCAAGCCGTCGATGCCCAGACTGCGAGCGATCTTGGCGAACTCGAGATTGTCGATCTTGGGTTTGACCCGGCCGAACAAGCCGCGGTTGAGCGACCACTGCGCCAGGGAGATCTTGTACGGCGACGCACACTTGTCCAATGCCGAAACCGTTGTGGGCCAGCTCGCACCGCCCAGTGACACTGCGCCGACGGCGCCAAGACCCATCCCCAGGAAACCTCTGCGTGAAAGACGTTCAGACATGCCCACATCTCCTCTTCAATACCGTGACGGATATCGTGTTCATCTGATGCACATGGTGCGCGCGGGCGAGCAAAGGCGCCCAACGCACGTCGATGCTCCCGGATTGACGGCCGGGAGCATCGATGAACAGTCCATCGTACCGGTTTGAAGTGCGTCGTCAACGTCAATTCTGAGCGTCGCCCACTGCGGCGCGGAGTTCCTGGGCCACGGTGAGGTAGTAGTTGCGCCCGGTGGCGGTCAGAACCGAAGCTCATCAAGGCTGAGGCGCTCGAAGCCCTGGCCGTACCGGTTCTGTCCGCCACCGGGCGCAACTACTAGCTCACCGTGGCC
>JANQFY010000410.1 GCA_028277585.1 Sedimentisphaerales bacterium | reverse complement strand
GCGCAACGTTCGGCAGCAGCCAGTTCCTTCAGCGCCTTGCCGTACGCCCCTGTCCCCGAGTGGGCCGCCTTGGCCAGTGCGGCCGGGTCGCGCGGGTCGGCCGTGCCGAACGTGCCGGTCGCCAGCAGGATCTCCACCTTGGGCAGTGCGGCGCGCAACTGGTGAATGACCGCGCGGATGTCGTCGATACCTTTCTGACTGATCCCCCCAATGAAGACGAGATCGGGCTTGCGCGGGACAACGTTCCTGGCGATGCGATCCTTCTCGCGATAGTGCTGGCACCCCCCTCCCCCACGCACGTAGAGCACCGCTTCGATCTCCGCCTTGGGGTACGCCTGCTGGAGCTTGCCCACCCAGCCGGAGCGCATTGTGTCGTTGACGATACTGTCGCCCAGCGCCAGCAGGCGCAGCCGTCCACCGTCGGCAAGGACGCGGCGCGTACGCTGCAGGTGCGTCCAGTCGGCGGCCGGAGCAGTAAACGTGCCTTGGATCATCTCGCCCTGAATCCTCTCGATCTGTGCCAGCGAACGGACGGGCGTGCGGAAGATGTAATAGCCCTCTTCGGTCGCCTGGTTCTTGCCGCCGGACAGATCGGGCGGGTACTTCGAAGGCAACGCCCCCCGCTCGGGAAACGTCACGGGCGAGTCCGCCATCATGTCCGCGTGGACAACCGAGACACAAATCGAACCAGCAACAGAAAGCAAGACCAATCGCAACAACGTCGTTCGCATCACAGCAGTTTCTCCTCAGATGAAAGTTGTCTTATCTACTCCGGCACGGCCGTTCACTTGAGCAGGCCCCAACTGTAGAGCAGGTTCGCCGGACCGCGCAAGACGTCGCGCCAGACGGAGCGCCGCTCGCGCCGGATCTCGAAGCTGATCCACTCCTCCTCCACGCCGTACTCCACGCCGGACATTAGCGGATGCGCAAGGGCCTTCCGCCGTTCGAGGACCCGGACAGTGAGCACCTCGTCCTGGGACTCCACCCGTTTGTAGGAGCGTCCGCTCCAGTGGGGCCAGGGCGTGTCCTGCTCGGCGAAACCACGGTCGAGCAGTTCCTCGTGCGCCGCCAGCGGGATGCCCTCGACGTCGACCTGCCAGGAGTAGACCGCCCGCGTCACTCGATTGAGTCGAAACTGCTGGCGGTTCTCCTCCAGGCGCAGGTACGCGACCCGCCCGCCCAGGAAATCGAAGGCAGGCATCGCCTCGGGCCGGGCCGCGAGGACCCCCACCGCCATCCACACACCCAGGAGGCCGACAAACACCACCGCCCCGGTCCCAATTCGTTTCCACGAACGCTTCGTCACTATACGACATCCAATCAGCACATTGCGACCACCGTAGGACGGGCGTCCCCGCTCGTCTACCCCCAGGACCAATAACACGCACGCTATCATACCACGCCGCGTCAGACGATAGAAGAGACAAGGCGCCGCCTCGATCACGCGGTTGCCTGCGGTGCGGCCAGGCCGTATAGTGACATGCGTATGGGTGAAACGCTGGTGATCGCAAACGAGCATGCAAACTGGCGGGCCAGTCGCAAGAAGGTCCGGCGGGCACTGGAGATCTTGCGCGCCGAGGGGTGCGCGTTTTCGTTCGTCAACAGCGATGCGCCGCTGCACGTGGTCGAGGTGGCGCGAGCCGCAGCGGCGCAGGGCGCCGAGCGGGTCATCGTGATCGGGGGCGACGGCACCGTTAATGAAGCGATCAACGGCTTGCTTTCCTCGGGCGTCGAGACCTTGCCCGGCGTGGGGATCATCCCGACCGGTTCGTCCAATGACCTGGCCAAGAGCCTGGGTTTGCCCCTGGAACTGCACCAGGCGTGCCGGGCCGTCCTGAACGGCCGGGTCAGACACATCGACGCGGGTCAGGCCGGGACGCACCACTTCTGCTCCGCCTCGTGCCTGGGGTATTTTGCCGAGATCGCCGCCGAGAGTCTGGAGATGAAGGGCCTGCGCGGTTCGCCCCGCTACATCGTCGCGGCCCTGCGCGTCGTGCGGCGAATGGAGGCGGGATGGGTGATGGAAGTCACCGCCGACGGGAGGACATTCCGCGGCGAGTATGCGGTGCTGCTGGTGGGCAACGCGGCCCGCTTCGGAGGTCTGACCATGCTGCCCGGCGCGAAACCCGACGACGGGATGCTCGACTGCATGCTGATCGAGATGGCGGGCAAACTCGAAGCGCTGCAACTGATCGGCCTGGTCTACCGCAAAGCCATGGAGCGGCACCCAAAGGCGACGCGGTTCAGCGCCCGGACGCTGTCGGTCCGACTCGAGCGTCCTTCGCGACTCTGCAACGACGGCGAGATCATCCCCGAGTCCGTCGAGACGATCGAGTACACCGCCCTGCCCGGCCGGATACCCATCATCGGACCCGCATAGCTATAACCGCCCGGAGGCGGCCGTCATCGACAATCTGCTCGTCGCCATCAGCATCGGCGCGGTCCCCTCGCATTGCTGAACTTCCCGCCCCAGCCGGCGTATAACCGCCTGCGAAATGCGCTTGACGGGCCGGCCGGGCCGACGTAGCTTGGCCGTCAGTTGAGGCGTATTGCTAATCCAAGGAAGGAGAATCGCTATGAGACGACGCATGCTCCTGACCACGCTTCTGTCTGTCACCATGCTGCTGGGAGGCTGTAAGACCACGGTGATCAATCCGGGGACCGACAGCAGCGCCACGTACCGGCTTGGACGGCTGACCGCCACGGAGGACCAGCCCATCACCAAGGTGTACGAGGCGTCCACGACGGCGGTGACCAAGCTGGGTCTGAGTATCATCCAAAGGGTCAAGGATGAACTGCAAGCCAAGATCATCGCCCGCGACGCCCAGGACAAGAAGATCATCATTGAACTGACCTCGCTGACCGAGAGCACAACCGAGGTGAAGATCCGCACCGGTTCGTCGGATAAGGCAAGGCGGATCTATCAGACAATCCACGACACCCTGCCCTAACGCGGAACCTACTCCAGGCCCGGGGGGTCGTGACGCTGGTGAACGTAGTGCTCGACAAGGCGGCGGACTTCGTTGCGTTGCGGCGTCTCCTCCTCGTTCAGCGCTTTGGCCGCCCGGTCGAAGCGGGTTGGCTCCGTCTCGTGCGAGCGGCGCAGCAGCGTCAGCGCCTCGCGCCGGATCAGGGGGACGTGCATGTCCATCATCAGTTCCGCATCGGCGCCCGCGCCGTAAACGTGGACGAGCGAGGGACGTTTGGCAAAGGTTTGCAGGAACGCCTTGATCAGGATGACGATCTCCTGGATCGAAAGCAGCCGGTCCTCGACTCGCTTTCGCAAGGCCGCACCGTCGGCGGCGCCGAGCATATAGACGACGTGCGGCCAGGTGCGGCAAGGCAGCATGCGGCTCTTGGTGATCTGCGGCAGGACCTTGCGCTGCACGCTCAGGAAGACCACCAGGATGCGCCGCGCCTCGTCGCGCAACTGAAGTTGCTGCTGACGGCGCACCAGTTCGAACTGCCAGGCCCCCTGCTCGCCCGCCGACTTGCCCGTCTGGATGAACGCGACGAGATGCTTGGCCTCGGCGATCGCCGCCTTCTGAATGATGGGCATGGTCTTCTCATTGAGCGCCTTGGGAATGCGGCCCTCCTTGGGTTCGGGCGCCGCATGCGTCTCGAGGATGGGCGTCTCCTTTTCGCCCGGCTCGACGAGCGGACGGCCCTGGCGAATGTTCCTCATGAACAGCAGAAACGAATCGGCGATCTCGCGATTGTCACCCTCATGGCGCGTATGGGCAAGCACCTTCGTCCAGGCCTTGTAGCGATGCTCATCGCGGAAGTACTCGTGGACATCCACCGCCAGAGAGGACGGCACCTCGGCGGCCGTGCTTTCAATGGTGATCGCCTTGATGCCCCTGAGCACGGTGAACATGTAGCCGCGATAGCGCGGAGCGTGCCCCTCGGTGAACCGGTGCAGGCGGTGCAATGTGAGACGAATGTTATCGAGCATGCGATCGTTGACGGTCAGCACGTAGGCGGGCACGTCCTCGCCCTCGGCGAATTCGGCCATCTCGGCCATGCCGGCCAGGACGCCGCCCTCGGCGCTCTCGTCCTCTTCCGGCTCAGGCTCGGCCGCGGCCGCCTCGGCCTCGATCCGCTTGACCAGTTCATCGACCCCGCGCACGGCCCGGCTGAGCATGCGGTCCTTCATGCCGTGGTAAATGCTGACCGGGCCGATGAACTTGATCACAACAATCAAGAGCAGGACGGCGCCGACCTTGAGACAGGTCTTGCCGTGACGGCGCAACGCCTCGTTGATCTGGTCGAGTTGATCGAGCCCCCGCCGACTGGTCAGGCCGTAGCCCTCTTCGCCCGAGTTCGTCTGGGCCGAGGCCAGGCCGGGCCAGGCCAACGTCGCCAGACAAACCAAGATCAGCAGCGCGACCAGCGTCCTCGCAGACGCAGTGACGGGGGGCGCGAACCGTACACCGGGAGCCTGCCAGAGACTGGATCGATTCGCGCCGCCGTAGGACATTCGAGAATCCCTGCCAAACACAAACGTTCACAACGAATCTCACGCAACCGAACGCGTGCCGCCGGCCCCTTCTCCGCACCGAGGCAACGGCCGCGTTCACTCTGCTATTTTACCATGTCGAGGGGGTGATCGGCCAGTGCTATGTCCCAGCAGCCGCCAGTTCGGACGCACTTGACATTTGTGGGTGGGATTATGGCCATTGGCTCTGTCATTCCCGCGCAGGCGGGAATCCAGACATTGGGGAGGCTCATATGGTTTGTAGTCGCATTGGCCTTGGGGCTAGCTGGTCACGACTCTGTGGATTCCTACCTGCGCAGGAATGACAACGGCCAGCGCGGGCACAGAAGAGCCATCTACCTACGAACGCGAAGTGGCCGTCTACAGCCCGGGCTGAACCGGTGCCGTTTTCACCATTCTCCGAGAAGAATCTCGCCATTCCGGTAACGACCTGTTGAGGTGCCACGGCTGGTCGTGGTAGAATGAAGCTCTCAACGCGTGCACGTCCCATCGATAGAGGCCGAGGGGACGTCTCAGCCTGCAGGATGATAGGAGGATCTGGCAATGGCAACCACGAGCAGACCGTTCATCACCGCCGCGAGCTTCACCATCATGGCTCTGCTGTTCGTCGCGTCGAGCAGCGCTCAAATCGCCCCGGAATCCATCGCCGGGCTCTGGCTCTTCGACGAAGGCGCCGGGGCGGTCGCGGCCGATACATCGGGGAACGGATACGACGCGGACCTCAACGGGAATCCCCAATGGGTGCAAGGCCGGTTCGGGCAGGCCCTGGAGTTCGAGGGGAGCCAGTACCTCGAGATCCAGGACTCGGCCCAGAATCTCTCGTTCGGCGGCGCCGAGCCGTTCAGCATTACCGCATGGGTGAAGAATCAGGGCGGCGGCGTAATCGTCAGCAAATTCAATGGCGGCATCGTCGGCGCTTACATCGTCAGGATGGGCGGAAGCGGCGCCGTCGGATTTCACCGTGAAGTGGCCCCCTGGAACTTCGATGGGACCGGGTCGATCCCGAGCGACGAATTCGGGCACGTCGCCGTCACCTACGACAGTGCGCAGATGAAGATCTACCTCAATGGCGAACTCGACGCGACCCAGGACCGCGGCGGTCAGAACACCGACAGTGTCACGCCGGTCCTGATCGGGGCCCAATTCACAGGCGGCGCGCCAGCCGAGTTCTTCAGTGGGGTGCTCGACGAGGTCGCGATCTTCAACGTTGGACTGACCGAGGAACAGATCAAGGAAGTCATGGGCGGGCTGACCTCCTCCAAGGCTACCGCGCCCATCCCCGAGGACGGCGCGACCGACGTGGCGCCCGACACGACGCTGAGTTGGACGGCGCCGGAGACGGCGGTGACGCACAACGTCTATTTCGGGACCGACTGGGCCGACGTCAATGCGGCGACCGTTCAAACGCCGCTGGGCGTGCTCGTCAGCGAGGGTCAGACGGAGACGTCCTACCGCCCCACCACCGCACTGGACTTCGGCGTGACCTATTACTGGCGAATCGATGAGGTCAACGGCGCCCCGGACTACACGGTATTCGAGGGCAACGTCTGGAGCTTCACCGTCGAGCCTTTCGCGTATCCGATCGAGAACATCATCGCCACAACGACCGGCGTCTCCGAACGGACGGCTGGCCCCGAGAAAACGATCGACGGCTCAGGGCTCAACGCCAACGACGAGCACTCGACCGAGAGCACCGATATGTGGGTTGCCCTCCCGGGCGAAGGACCCGTATCGATCCAGTACGAATTCGACGGCGTCTACAAACTGCACGAGATGCTCGTCTGGAACTACAACGTGCGTTTCGAACTGCTGCTGGGCTTTGGCGTCAAGAACGCCACGATAGAACATTCGCTGGACGGCGTGACATGGACGAGCCTGGGTGACGTGGAGTTGGCCCAGGGCACGGCCGAGCAGGACTATACAGCCAACACGACGATCGATTTCGCCGGCGCGGCGGCCCGTTTCGTTCGATTGACGGTCAACAGTGGATTTGGCGCGATGGCGCAGTACGGGCTCAGCGAGGTCCGCTTCCTGCATATCCCGGCCCAGGCCCGCGATCCGCAGCCGGAAGACAGCGCGAGCGACGTTCCAGTCAGCGCGACCCTCGCCTGGCGAGGAGGCAGAGACATCCTCTCGCACGAGGTCTACCTGGGTACGGATCCTGATGCCCTGTCCCTGGCCGATACGGTCGGCGCCGCCAGCTACGCGCCCGACAACCTGAGCCTCGACACGACCTACTACTGGCGCATCGACGAAGTTCAGGACGGCATGTCCTGGGAGGGCAACCTCTGGAGCTTCAGCACGCAAGCGTATCTGCTCGTCGACGATTTCGAGAGCTACGACGACGCGGACAATCGCATCTACCAGAATTGGATCGATGGATACGGCCCCCCCGGCAACGGCGCGATAGTGGGACATCTGGAATCGCCCTTCGCCGAGCAGACAATCGTCTACAGGGGCAGCCAATCCATGCCATTCTTCTACGACAACACGGATATACCGGCCTGGTCGGAAGCATCGTTCGTCCCGGATAACCAAGACTGGAGCGCCCACGGCGTCGAGAGCCTCTCACTGATGTTCCATGGCGCCCAGGGCAACACAGGGCAGTTGTACCTGAAGATCGGCGGCGCCAAGGTCTTTTACGACGGCCACGCGACGGATATCGCCCTGGCTCAGTGGCAACCCTGGATCATTGATCTGTCGATAATCAACGCAGATCTGAGCAATGTCATGCTGGACATCGGCACCGAGGGCGTCGGCTCGCAAGGCGTGATCTACTTCGACGATGTTCGCCTGTACGGTCGGAAGCCTCAGATAGTGACGCCCGTGGACCCCGAGGCGGTGGACCTGGCGCTTCACTATCCCTTTGATGAGACGAGCGGGATGATCGCGACCGACGCGTCGGGTAACGGATATGACGGGACGCTGAACGGCAACCCCGCCTGGGTCAGCGGCGCGACGGGTAACGCCCTGGCGTTCGACGGGAATCACGATTACGTCGCGACGGGACAGAGCCTGCTCAACGACCTGACGGCGTTCACCATCGCCTGCTGGATCAAGGGCAACCTGGCCCAGGGCAATCGCAGTGGGTTGATCGGTCAGAACGATTGCATCGAATACGGGGTCTCGAGCGGCGACAACATCCAGATCTGGAGCGCCGCCAGCGGCGCGGTGAATCTCGCCTGGCCCTACGATGCAGAGGCCGACTGGCATCACATCACGGCGATCGGTGACGGCACGTCCGTGACACTCTACCTGGACGGACGCGCGGCGGTCTCCGGTGGCAGTCCGATCCAGGACACCTACGGCGCGTCGGACTTCCCGGTCAATATCGGGGGCGGAGGCATTTTCGATGCGACGGAGAACTGGTTCATCGGACAGATCGACGACGTTCGCATCTACCGACGGGCTCTGTCAGCGGCGGAGGTCGCGGGTCTGAGCGGACGGACCGAACCGCTAGCTCTGCCCTTCTGAGCGGGCTCCGGCGCGCCGCCGAGCACCACGGGTGAAAAGGCAAGAGGAGAAAAATCGTTTCGATCGAGACAGGAGGTACTCTATGGCATTCACGCTCGATGTCCTGAAGATCGACCCGGCGAAGGAACTGGAAAGGCTCTCGGACTTCCTCCGGGAACAGGTGCGAAGCGTCTTCCGCCGGAAAGGAGTCATCGTCGGGCTCAGCGGCGGTGTCGATTCGGCCTGCATCTCGGCGGTCGCCGTCCACGCGATGGGAAAGGACAGGGTGGTCGGGCTCATTCTGCCCGAGAAGGAGTCCAACCCCGTCAGCAGTGCGTACGCGGCCAAGCACGCCGAAGCAATGGGGATCGAGTATCGCAAGATCCCGGTGACGCCGACCGTCGACAGCGTGGTCCCCTACCAGCAGCGCGACGCGTTTCTGCAAAAGCTGGTCCCTGAGTACCAACCGGGCTGCAGATACAACATCACCCTGCCGACCGATCTGCTCGAGCGCGATGCGCTGAACTTCTACACACTCCAGGTGCAGTTGCCCGATGGGACAATCCTCAAGAAGCGTCTGAGCCTGGAAGGGTTCCGCACGCTCACGTCGTTCGCCAACATCAAGATCCGATCGCGTATGCTGCACCTCTACGCCGAAGCCGATCGCCGCAGCCTGCTGGTGGCCGGCACGACGAACCGGACGGAGGGCCTGCTGGGCGATTTCTGCAAGTACGGCGACGGGGGCACGGACATCGAGCCGCTCGCCCACCTGTACAAGAACCAGATCTACCAACTGTCCGAGCATGTTGGCGTGATCGATGAGATCATCGCGCGGGCGCCCAGCCCGGACACGTTCAGCTTGCCCGTGAGCGATCAGGAGTTCTTCTTCCGCATCCCGTTCGACCAACTGGATCACCTGCTCTACGCCTGGGAGCATGAGGTCCCCAAGGCCGAGGCGGCGCAGGTGCTGGGCCTTCCGGAAGAGGCCGTCGAACGCGCCTATAAGGACTTCACCTCCAAGAATCGCACCACTGCTCATCTGCGGGAGATGCCTTACACGCTGGAATAATAGAATGTACGACAACCTCAACTCCGGCACCGCCCCCTGTCATTTCGACTGAGAGCTTGCCCTGAGCGAAGCCGAACGGGGCGAAGCCCGCACGGAGAAATCTACCCCGGGCTTATAGGCGCCTTTCGTTCGCGGGTAGATCTCTCCGCTCCAGCCCACCTTCCGGCGGGCCTCCGGTCGAGATGACAGACTGGGTCGGCCTATGGACACGAAGTGCACGCACTGACATTGTCTTCTTCGAATCTCCCCCAGCCGTTTGCATTTCGTATATTTTACTGGGGGTGTCTTATGAAGAGTTTTTGGCAACATACAAACGGTAGAGTTTATGCGGTCCGTAGCGACTCGTTTGGCAACATCACCGGCGCGGCCGGGCCGTTCGATCCGGACGATCTGCGGGGCCTGGACGACTATCAGTACGGCCAGGGCATTGTCGATTGGATCAAACGGGCGATCGCCGAGCGGAAACTGCGCCGCATGAACACACCACTGCTCAGTTGAGAACGTCTCATCAGATGGGCGTAGTGAGGCGTTCGGCCGAGTAGGGGTGGCGGCGTCTGCGCTATGATCGCATGCGTTTGCGGCGCCGATGAACCGCCGTCCTCACGTCCCTTGTCACGCAGGGTGAGACTCCCATACCGTCGTTCACCTGGAGATTCCCTAGTGTTTTTTTGCCCTACTGGGTATTGCATTCGGCGACCGGTTTGCCTATAACATCAGCGACACTAACCACTTGAAGGATCGAGTCATGGCCAAAAAGAAGCTTGTCCCTTTTCGCATCGAAGATGATTGGCTGCAGGACCTCTACGCTCTGGCGGGCACCTACGGGGTCTCTCCGGACGATGTCATCCGACAGTCGCTGCCCGACGCGGCCGTGGTGCGTCTGTTCTTCCAGTGCAAGAGCTATCTGACCGATCTGAAATGGGACGAGGTGGCGGCCGTCGGTCGAGACGCCATTCGCGACCACCTGCGGACGACCTATATGAATGGGCTCAAGAAGCACCTGGAGCGACTGGGTGTCGATATCGGCGCCTCCGGCGACGACGTGGAGACCGCCAAGAAGCGCGCCATTGAAGAGATGCAGGCCGACACGGATCGCCCTTTGATCTTCCAACTGCCCAAGGCGCAGGAGGACTCGGTCTACCTGGGATACCTCTACGACGCCTGGAAACGAGCCAACGCCGACGAACCGGGCTACACGGTCACCGAGGTCGACGTCGACGCCAGCGCCAGTGTCCGGGCGGGCGATCCGGACCTGCCCCAACGTGTCTGGGCGGTCCTGAAGGATGACAACATCGTCTGACGCTATCGCCGGCGCGACCGAGCCATCGGATAGTCCAGCGAGAACGCGTTGCCTTCGGTCGTCACGTACTCGTCCCGCACGGTCGAGAATGTCTTGATGCCGACCCGGTTCTCGCTCGGAACAAACGTCATAATGCGAAGGTTCCCCTCCCCTCCGTCCTGCCAGCTCTGGTAGTTACTCAGTATCTGGTGGACGTCGTTCCCGTGACGGCCCGGGCTGCGGAGGTAACCCACATTGGTATGCCCGCAGAGCACGAAGGAGACGTTCTCATGGCGGCTGATGAACTTCTCCCAGATCGCCTGGCCGCTGTTGCCCGTGACGTTGTAATTGTCCTGTGCGATCCGCTCGTTGCCCCGCAGGTAGCTGTGTGTCAGTACGATGCCGCGACGGTCGGGGTAGCGCCGCAGGACGTCGCCGGCCCAGGCGAGCACTTCATCCCGCGGCTTGAACTCGATTGAGACAATGACAAACCTCAGACCGCCGGCTTCGAACAATGCGTAGGAATTGTCGTTGCCCTTGCCATAGCGACCTCCGTACCATGGGCAAGCCTCCAAGCGAGCGGCGCCGAAATAGTCGTTGAATCGGGTCTCCCGCGAGACGGCGCTGCGGCCCGTCGCTCCGGGCCCCGGCGCATGGCCCATATCGTGATTGCCCAGGCAGAGAATGTACGGGACCTCCCCGTCCAATCGAGACAGCGCGGCGCTGGCGATTTCCCATTCGGACGCGTGGTCCGTCTGGACGATGTCACCCACGTGAGCGACCATGACGATGTTGAGACGCTCGGCGTTGTCCCTGATCCACTCCGTCTGGCCGTAGAACGTCTCACGCAGGTCCCCGTTGCCCCAGCGCTGAGCGGCGTAGCCAATCCGCGTATCGGCGTAGTTCTGCGTATCGGGCAAAACAATCACCGTAAACGACTCAGGCGCAGCGCACCCGCCAATGAAGCAACACAGCAACACCACCACCAAAACGACACGGACAGAAGCCGAACGCCTATTCATAGAGTCCCCTTCTAGCGTAGAGCAAATCGAGCGTTATCACACGCGGCAGTATACCCCACGCAGCAACAGACGCCCACCAGAAACGAATACGCCGTAACGTCCGCCGAATCCTCCTTCGCAAACGATGCAGCCGGCCCGATGTCCCCCGGGCAGCCATCGATGCTTTTCATGACGCAACGTGCGCCATGTAGGTCAACAACGCCAAGGCCCAGATGAGCAGGCAGCCAACAAGACAGCAGATCCGAGCTACCCCGGTGATACAGACCCGCCGCCCCGCCACCAGGGCGATCAGACAATACCAGCCGCCGACCACGACGACGGCCGAAAACGCCGCGCAGACAGGTTCCGAGAACCCGAACATCCTCGGAACGACCTCAGCCACGCAGGCCGCCAGCGAAGGGGCGAAGATGACACCCAGAACCTTCGCCGCATCGGCCCCCGTCAGCCGCGGCAGAAGCACCCACGTATTCACCATCGCAATCAAACACGCCGCCGCCAAGGGAATCAACCGTCTGCAACCCTTCTTCATACAATCGCCCCAGCTCAAACAAATCGCGATGTCACCACAAATGTAGGATGGGCCCATCCTGCGCCCACGCCGTACCATCCAATCCCGCCAAACCACCAACCGCTCCAGAAGAACCAAGCAAAAATCATATCACAGACCCATAGAATCCGCATGGGCAGAATCTGCCCATCCTACGAGACTGCAGACCCAACTTAGTGCCACATGCGCATCATCTCTCGAAGCCCCTTGCCGAAGCCTTCCATATCCGGAAACAGAGTGTAGGCGCGAACGTTGCAGCGCGAGACAAAACGGAACAGCTCATTATGCACACTGCCCGGAATCACCAGCTTCCAAACTTGGTGCGCCTTCGCCTTTTCGACTTCGGCAACTTTGTACTCTGTGAGGCTGTCCAAATTCGTGTCGAACGCGTTGGATATCTGCTGTTTCAAAGGTTCCTCAACAGAGTGAGGAACAAGAAAGGCTCCAGACTGCGCATTCATGCGGGCATTCAGTCGCCCTGGTTTCGACACAATGACCTGTTCGCTCGTCGTATCCTCGAACCATGATTCCGGAAAAGGGATACGCTCTGATACTCCGAGAAAGGCCCAAATGGCCGCATCGACTCCTTCGGGTGGGTCACACAAGGCATGATACGCTGCCACGAGATAAGATGAGGTCACGTCGAGCAACCTGGACGGCCCTCCGTAGTGCCGGATTAGTGCATGCCAATCGAGAGCAGTTCTCGGAGCATTGAAACCTTCGTACAGATGTGCGCGTTCTTTGAATAGATTGAGCATAGTCTCCTCGCGTCCTGGCAAGGCATTCCTCATTGGGTCACTGGATGCCGACGAGGAATCTCCCAGCAACCCGAATCGCCTCCCAGTACGTTCCAGGGTCGAGCTCAAAGGCCATTTGACATCGCCTTGGCCCCCGTACCACGTGTATCCTTGCCCATCTCCGCGGTGCCCATACAACTCGACAGTCTCACATACTCTAATCAACTGAACGGGATCATCCACGCGAACCAGCGCCACATTCTTACACATAACGTCAATACCTCTTCTTCTCGCTCACCTTGCTTGCTTCGGCTCCACATCGAGACAAGGCAGCCTCAAGTATGCTCTCGGATCTGATAGTCTCGTAGGGCGTGCACCGCACACCGTTCCCCTGGTCCTGAGAGGGCATCGTGCACCTCCACACGTCACGCACATTGTCCTATTGTAGACTAGATATGCCGCTGCCCCAAGAGAAAACGGGGGTATTTGCATCGGCGTAAACTGGCGATGTGCGGTGAACACCCTACCGCTCTATCCCAACGGCTTCCGGCCACGGGGTAGAGACCCTGCTGACGTTGTGTTTGATCAGAACCATACAGTCGCTGTTCTCACACGGATTGGGCAGGCGGGGCGCCGAGCAGTTTGGCCTGAACGGATTCGGCGATGGTGTCACGGAGGAACGCGCTGGCGTCGAGGATCTCGATGCCTATCAGTTCGCGCTTTTCGTTCAGTTCGACCGTGATATTGGGGCTTAGTTCCACGCTCTGGGACTCGGGGCCCTTGGCGATCGTCAGATGGAGAATGTCCTCTTGTTCGAAATAAACCATGCGAGGCTTACTCATGAACGAACCTCCGACATCCATCGGTGCGTCATTACCTCTCACCATCCAGGCCAATACGCAACATGCATGAGGATAGCCGGACGCACGGGCGAGGTCAACGCGACGTCGGCGTGTGGACGGGCTTCTTGACGGGACTTGGGTGGTCTGTATACTGTCGGGGCGGTTCCAATTGGTCCTTTGGGGTAGAGAGAGACAAAGATGCAGCTAATCTCGCGCAGATCACGGCTGGCCGGGGAGGTACTGATCCCGGCCTCGAAATCTCACACGATTCGGGCGGTCGCCATCGCGGCGTTGGCCGAGGGGCTGAGCCTCATTCGCAATCCGCTCTGGTCCGGCGACGCCGAAGCGGCGGTTCGTAGCTACCGTGCTCTTGGCGCACAGCTCGACACGTCGGATCCGGCCCTCTGGAAGGTCTCCGGCATCGGGGGACGGATCGCGCCTTGCGAAGAGATGATTGACGTGGGCAATTCAGGGACCACGCTGCGTATCGCGATGGGTTCAGCCGCTCTGGCGTCCGAGGGACAGCCGACGACGTTCACAGGCGACGAGCAGATCCGCAGCCGACCGGTGGGCCCTCTGCTGAAGGCTCTGAGCGATCTCGGCGCGTCCTGCGAGAGTCTTGAGGGCAATGGCAAGGCGCCGGTCCGTATTGCGGGGTCGCTCAAAGGCGGGACCACCTCGATCGAAGCGAAGACCAGCCAGTACCTCACGAGCTTGCTCATGTGCGCCCCCCTGGCGGCCGGAGACACTGAGATCGACGTAACTCTCTTAAATGAACCGGGTTACGTCCATATGACGCTCGACTGGCTCGACAAGCAGGGGATCTTGTACGAGCACGAGAACATGCGGCGATTCCGCGTGCAGGGTCGCCAATTGTACAAACCGTTTGATCTTCCCGTCCCAGCCGATTTCTCCAGCGCCACGTTCTTTCTCTGCGCGGCCGCCCTGTTCGGCGACGAGGTGGTCCTGACGGGGCTCGATTTCGCCGACAGCCAGCCGGATAAGGCCGTCGTGGAGTACCTGCGCTCCATGGGAGCGAACATCACGATCGACGCCGACGGCATCACGGTCCAGGCCGCCCCGCTTCACGGCGTGGAGATCGACATGAACGCGACGCCGGACGCGCTGCCGGCCATGGCAGTGACCGCCGCCTTCGCTGAAGGAACCACCCGCCTGGTAAACGTCGGCCAGGCGAGAGTCAAGGAAACTGATCGTATCACTTGCATGGCGCAAGAGTTAGAGAAACTTAACGGCAAGGTCGAAGAGCTGCCCGACGGGCTGATCGTGCACGGTAGCAGCCTCCGGGTGGCCCCCGTACATGGACGAGACGACCACCGCATCGTTATGGCTCTCGCGCTGGCCGGGCTGGGACTGGATGAGCCGATCACGATCGAGACCGCCCAAGCGATGGCGGTGACTTTCCCCGATTTTGTCACCCTGATGCAGTCTCTCGGGGCCGACATGCAACTGATCAACTGAGCAGAAGCCCTGCCGAAACAGCGTCCCGGGGCTCCGGGGCGGTTTTTGACCTTGCCGGATGGCGGCAAGCCGTGTAAAATTTGTTTTATATTATCAATCCCGAATTGGAAAGGGTATGTCAAATGCTTGGATGTCACCTTGGACGTAATTTCCAGGTTACCGTCGGGGGCGGCTCGTACCAGGAAGGGCTCACCAGCGTCATCCAGGGCGTTCCGCCGGGAATGATGCTGACTGAGCAGGAAATCTACGGCGATCTGCTGCTCCGAAAGCCCGGCGCGGACGAGCTGTCCAGCCCCCGGAAAGAGCCGGATCTACCCGTGCTTTACTCGGGATTCAACGTTTCCGACACCATTGAAGGGGCCGGAAACAAGAATCATACCAACGGGACCCCGCTGGTGATCCTGATCCCGAACCTGGACCGCCACTTCATCCACATCAAACAGTACCAGGACACGAACCGGACGCCGCGGCCGGGCCATGCGTCGTATGCGACGTTCATGAAGTACGGGCCGGACGACGACGCCATCGGCGCCGGGATCTTCAGCGGTCGCTACACCTCCACGATCGTCGCGGCCGGCTACGTCGCCAAGAAGATCCTGCGGATGTGCGGCATCAACGTGTTCTCCTACGTCACGGAGATCGCGGGCGTCGGTTGCCCCGAGGTGGACTACGCCAAGACGCTCGACTACACGGACCGCTACAAGACCATGCGGCACGACCTGGACCCCTTCTACCAGGAAGTCTACGTCAAGGGCCGTATTCACATGGGCATGCGGTTCCTGGAGAAGGCCGCCGTCCTCGCTCAGATCGAGGGCGAGATCGACGCCATCCGCGACAAGACCCCGCAGATGGCCCCTGAGGCCATCCAGGACAAGTACGGCGTGCACCCCATCGTTAACTGCCCGGACATCGCGGCAGGCCAGGCGATGGTCGATGCCTGCAACAAGATTTCGGCCGGCGGCGATTCCGTCGGCGGTCTGGTCGAGGTCGCCGCGATGGGCGTCCCGGCCGGCCTGGGTGAGCCCGTCTTCCAGAAGCTCGACGCCGAACTCGGCCGCATGCTCGGCATCGGCGCCGTCAAGGGCGTCGAGATCGGGGCTGGATTCAAGGTCAAGGACATGACCGGCTCGGAGAACAACGATCAGATGCACTCTGAGAATGGCAAGGTCGTCTTCGACTCGAACAACGCCGGCGGCATCACGGGCGGCGTCGCGACGGGCCAGACCATCGTGGCACGGCTGGCGGTCAAGCCGACCCCGACGATCGACAAGCCCCAGACAACGATCGACAAGTACACACTGGAGAACACGCAACTGGCGGCCATCACCCGCCGCGATCCTACGATCGTCGCCCGCATCTGGCCCGTAGCGGAGAACTACACCGCCCTGGTGCTCCTGGACCAACTGATGATGCACTACGGCTACCAGACGCTCAAGGACAAGATCCAGTAGCCTTCAGGCAAGTTATACCGCAGCATACAACACAAGGCCGTCACGGTTGCCAAGCCGTGACGGCCTTGTTCATTTCAGTCTATCAGCCCTACCCTGAGCGGGCGCAAAAGCTCAGCCCCTGGCATAACCAGGGGCTGAGAGGGTTGACTATTCACGGCTGAGACTGCGTCCAGCGACTATCCGCCGGCGACAATGCCTCCGCCGCCGCCGGTTCCATTGTCAGTCCCCTGGGTCAGGGAGGGCTGTTCAGGCCTCGCCAGCAACTGCACCCACTCGGACCATTCGGTCACGTTGCCCGATTCGTCGCGGGCCCGGACACGGAACCTGACGCCCGTGTTGTTCCTGCCGATCAGAACACTGTAGATCGGATCGGTTTGCCAATCGCTGCTGAACCCGGCCTCGTCGCACTCGAAGAAGTACTCGACGATACCACCGCTGTCATCGACCGCGGTCGTGGCCATCATCTCGGCCCAGTAGTCGAACGGCGTGTTGTCCATGCCGTCGAGATCGAACTCGCGCGGCAGGCCGTTCGGATCGAACGTCATCGGGTTCGGGGCCGGGGCATTCGCATCGGCCGGCACCAGGGTGCTGCCGCAATTGAACTCAGAGAACCCGGTCTCATTCTGACGCGCCGAGAGGTCTCTGGCCTTGACGCGATAGCAGTAGACCGTACCCGGGGCCAGATTGACGTCGATGTAGGTCGGCGAATCGATCCAGCCGCTATCGTGGCCGCCCAGGACATCGTTGGCGTCGAAGTAGTACTGAACGCCGTTGTCGTCGCTGGCAATCGTCGCGGTTATCTGGAGCGACTGCGAAGACAGCGCCTGGACCTGAATCACGTAAGGCTCCGGAGCAGGCGGCCGGATGTCGGCGCCGCCGGCGAACTCCACCGAAGACCACTCGGTCTCGTTGCCCATCGGGTCACGCGCCTTGACGCGGTAGCCGTATTCCATGTTGCTGGCGAGCCCGCCGTCGATATACACCCGGCTGCTCTGCCACCCGCTGTCATGGCCATTGCCGTAGACAGCCTGGAAGAAGTACTCGACCTCGTCGCCCCACCAGCCGTCCAGGGCCTCAGTCGCAACCATCCGAGCGGTGTTGCCACTCAGATACGGCCTGGTCTCCCATTCGGCCGGATCCGGCGCCGGCGGCGTCGTGTCGCTGACCATCCAGCAGTCCGCGAAGACCGCCAGGTCACGCGTGTCGACCAGCGAATCGAAGGTCAGGTCCGCGCCGTCACACCAGCCGTCGGCCTCGGAGCAACCGGTATCGAGCCACCGCAGGGCGAGCATCGCGAAGTCGTCGAACTTGATCGTGCCGTCGAAGACCAGATCGCAGAACCGACACGGCTCCAGGAACGAGTAGTGGAAGCCCATGTCGACCAGGTCGGTATCGGGAGCACGGTCCGTTCGGGTCGTGTACCGCGACATGCCGACCGAACTGGCCAGATCGCTACCGGTATCAACGGAAGGACTGTTGACGTTCTGACCCGGCACGCTGCGATTGCTCAGGTAGAAGTCGCCCAGCGGCCCGCTGACGAAGAGCGGATTGTTGTTGATCACGCCTTCGCCAAAGGCCAGGACGCAGTCATCCCCGGCATAGATGCTGTTCGGGCCCGGTCCGACATTGCTGTAGGAGACGTTGAGCGTGCCGCAGAGCGGATCGAGCTCGAAGCCCGTTCCGACGGCCAGCTCGGCCCCCTGAGCGGCGTTGTCGCTCCAGAGGATCGAATCGATCACCGTCGCCTCACTCATGTAGCCGCAGAAGATGGCGCCGCCCATACCGGTCATGTCCGGATCATCGACGATCCCGGAAGCCGAGTTGCCGAAGAAGGTACAGTTGCGAATCATCGGCTCGGCATACCAGTTGGTCGAGACACCACCACCATCGCGGATAGCGCGGTTGTTGGTGATCAGACAGTTGAAGATCGACGAGGCGTTCTGACCCCGCAGGTAGATCGCACCACCGGAACCATCGGAGAGGTTGCCGGCCAGGTTGCAATCGTGGATCAGGGCGCTGGCGGTCGAACAGAGAATACCGGCGCCTACCGGCAGGATGGTGTTGTCGTTCGGATCCTCAGGATCGGTCACCGCCTGGTTGTTCTTCACATCGCTGCCCACGATATTGACCAGACCGCCCGTACCGGCGATGCCGGCCCCACGCAGGGCCACGTTGGAAGCCACGTTACAGTCGATCGCGGTGAACTCCGAATTGAGGACGTAGAGTCCGCCGCCGGTGTCGGCCTCGTTGCCGGTGAAGTTACAGTCGACAAACATGAGGTTGGCCGTGCCTTCAGCCGCCACACCGCCACCAAAGCCGATGTAGGGATCCAGACGGAAGTTCGGATCCTGTCCGGCCAGGGTGGGAGAGGCCTGGTTGTCCTCGAAGCTACACTCGGTGAAGGTCACCTCGGTCAGGGCCGCACAGTAGACGCCGCCGCCGTAGCTCGGAATCTCGAACGGCACCAGCGGTTCGGTGAACCGACCCACCTCGGCGGCCACACCGCCCTGGCCACTCATGCCGCCAAAGGTGCGGTTGCCGCGAATCGTACAGGAGACGAACTCCACCTTACTACGCTGGTCGATGAACACGCCACCACCGTAGGCCGAGTAGAAGCGATAGTCGCCGAAGTACGATCCGGTGCCGCCGGTGATGCCAACAACCGGCGAATACGGTTGCGTACCAAGCTGAGCCTCCACGTCGACAGCGAAGTCCCACGGCCACAGTCGCCAGATCTCCTCTTGCGTGGCTGTCTCGGCGCCGAACCCATCGGGATCGATGTTGACCGGGACCGGCGGCGTGTAGCTGCCGCCGTAGTTGGCCAGGCCGCCCTCGTCAGAGTACGCACCGCCGTTACCGCCATCGCCACCTTCGGCGTAGTTGTTCTCGATGAGACAGTTGACGAACTTGGGATTCGTGTCGGCCGCACAGTAGACAGCACCACCGCGAGCCCAACCGCCCCAGCCGCCGCGACCGGCGTTGTTCGTCTCATCCGCGTCGACACCCACGCCACCGTTGCCGGCAACGATGCGGTTGTCGCGGAGCACACAGTTCTTGATGACCGGAGCCGAACCGGGCAACAGCCACATGGCGGCACCGTGAATCGGATTGCCGTCATAGCCATTGGGATGTCCGATGTCCCGATCGCCGTCGTCACCGTCGGCCGAGCGTCCACCACAGTTCTGGATGGTGAAGCCGTTGAACACGGTGTTGCGGCCGGCTTCCGGACCAAAGATAACACCCATGTTGGCCCATTCACCACCGGGGCGAGCGTTCAGACCATCGATGATGGTCGCTGCCACCACCGTCGGATCGTCCGGATTCCTCGAGGTGATCGTGAGCGGCTTGTCGATGATCAGGGCGAACTCGCCATAGCCACTGTTGTAGGTACCGGGATCCACCACGATCGTATCGCCCTCGTTAGCAGCGCTGACCGCACCCTGGATCGTCGTGTAGTCGCCCGGCACGGTCACCACGCGGGCTCTGCGTTTCTGGAAGGTCACCGTCACCGTGGTGTCTTCCGTCAACGTCACCGTGTTCTCCAGGGTCGTCAGCGTATCGTCATCGGTGCCGGTCCACTGCAGAACGCTCCAGCCCTCGTCCGGTTCGGCTTCGAGTCGAATGACGTTCTCAGCCGCCCCTTCGTAGATGAGCGTGTAGGCCGGACTGACCGTACCATGCAGTTCGCCGTCGACCGGACTGGGCAGCACTTCGGCCGTCAGACTCAACAGCGTGACACCCTCGATGTAGTGGTAGCCCATATCAACGGTATTGGCGTCGTTGACACCGTCCGTACGCGTCGTATGCTCGCTCATCGCGATGTTGGTCGCGTCGGCCGGACCGCTGCCGGCGTCGACGGCCGGACTCTGCTGTCCCTGACCGGCCTCGATCTGACTGAGGTAGTACCCGGCGATGAACAGCGGATCTTCCTGGATGTTGCCGGTGTCCGATTCGAAAACACCGCCGTTCGGATCGTACCCAGGCAGTCGCGAGCCGGCGTCGATGAAGATCGACGGCGCCACGCGAGTGATCAGGCTCAACGCCTCGATCACAGCGTCGGCCAGTTCGGTCGCATCGGCCGCACGCACCGTCGCGCCGCCGGTGGCGCCCGCCAGACTGGACAGATAGAGCGACGCCAACGGATCATTGCCGATCTGAACGGTGAAGATCCGCTTGCTCGGGCTCACGGAAGCCGCCGTTACCACGTCCGACAGGGTGAACCCGGTCGGCGGAAATCACTAAGTCCTGCATCTACACCCACCCCAATTGAAAT
>JANQFY010000399.1 GCA_028277585.1 Sedimentisphaerales bacterium | reverse complement strand
CTCGGACTCCATATCCACGATCGTCGCGTGAATCCGGGTCCGCCCGATGACATGGACAAAGTCGTTGGCGTCCTCGGCCACCATGAGATTGACCCCACGCGGCTGAAACAGCCGGCGCAACGCCTCCGGCCAGGCCCAGCTCGCGGCGCTGGCCAGCACGTTGACCTGATCGAGTTGTGATCGTTCGGCAACCATAGTCATATCCGCCAAACGAAAGTGCAAATGCTGTGCCAGAGCATCGAACAGGGAACGGTCAGGCTCTAAGGCTTTGTTGTGTATTGATTTGCGCGCATGGCACCCCAGGACAGAGTCTCTGGCAAAATTGCAGCCCCGTCGGCCTCGCCTGCCAGGCTGGCAGCTCGGGAAGTTCCGCCCAGGCAATGGAGCTGAATCGTCGCGATGGGTGCGTTTCGCCTCCGACGCACCGATCTCTAGCCGAATCGCACACGCAACGACCGGTCAGAAGCGCGTCATAAAGTACCCAAATGCCCTACTTTTTGTTCTCATTTCATTCACTGTGTTCCTTATATTTGCTATAATACTACCAACCGTATGGAGCGATGGGTCGGTGAACTGATGATTCAGGCACAGAAAACCATCTTGGCCATTCTCATGGCATCTGCCATATCAGGTGGACTCTACGCCGATATGATGCCGGCGCCGTCGCAGAATGGCAGTCATCCACCTGCAGCCCGACAAGGGGACTGCACCGTTCTCAAGCCTCCGAATCCGTGTCATCCGCTCGTTGATCCTGTCAACGTCGACCTACGTGTTCGATCGGTCGCACTTCCGCCTCAAACAGACGTCGAAATCCGACTCACCCAGGAGACACACGAGTTAGTGCAATTGCTGGGGCCCGGCCGGAGCAGCCTCCATCTGTGCCTGTGCGCTCTGATGGGGCTGGGCGTCTGCAAGTCGGCCCCATGGATGAAGAGGCTGTCTTTCGGCTATATCCCCGAATGGTATCACGACGGAGGCCCCCACCAGATCGGCCACAGCCTCGCCATCCCGCCCGAATCCCTCTGCCCTGTACCGATTTGCTGCTTCGTCCAACCAGACGACAGAGCCGAGGAGTTCATCATCAAGCACAGCCTTCGGACCATCGTGTCCGCGTGGCGGAAATCACAGTTCACTCCGTGCATACTCGCCTCCCGGGGACCTCCTCCTTCCTGACATCTGGTTTGGACTTCCCTGTTAACCAAACGAAGTGAATGGCGCAATTCGGGCCCGTTTGATAATTCGGGCCCAATGGAAGGAGGAGCGGAATGACAAGATCGACAGCGATTGTTGTAGCTGTGAGCCTTACTGTGTTGCTGAGCGGTTCGATGGCGACCGCCGACCTGGTGGTAGTGGACCCCGACGCCTTTGCGGCCGGCACCGTCCTGAACAATGCCTACTCAGGGGTAACACTGACGGCCCACGGAGACCCCGGCGTGCTCAGCAATTCGAATGTGGTAGCCGTCGCGTCCTCACTGGCTTCGACCGGAGGAAACATCTTTGGCAACACCGAAACGTTTGACCCCGACAGTTGGGGCAACGGAAACTGGGACTATTTGCGAGCGGACTTCGACGCCGGTGCTCTATGGGTGTCGCTGGACTTCATCTCCAATGATTCCGGAGGAGATATCAACGCCGAACTGGTCGCCTTCGACAGTGCAGGTGTGGAAATCGACAGAGATGGTCCGCATACGGTGACCGCGCCGGCAGGCACGTTCCAGACATTGAAGGTAACCGGAACGAGCATTGCCTATGTCCATGCCTACTGGGACAACATCACCAGAAGCCAAAACGGCGCTCTGGACAACTTGCAGTTCGCTCCCGTCCCGGTCCCCGGCGCTGTGTTGCTGGGCATGCTCGGCCTGGGGGTCGCCGGCGCGAAGCTGCGCAAGCGAGCCTAAGAACTGTGGTTCATCGAGTGAGTCTTCACATGCGTATCACAAGGGCGGCAAGCTTCGGCTCGCCGCCCTTTGTTCTTTAGGCCTGAGACCCTGGTCCCAGGGCCGATCTGACACTCAACGGATCAGTTTGATGATGGCGCTGAGGTCGTTGGGCGCTTCTACGGGTGGGTTGCTGAACTCGCCCTGTCTGTCCTTGTGGTAGTTGACGGTCACGTTCGGGTCCTTCAGGACGTGCCCGGTCAGGACGCAAGCGACCCGCTGGTCTTTTCCGATGGTCCCCTCGGCCAGCAGATGCTTGAGCCCGGCGATCGTCGCCGCCGAGGCCGGCTCGCATCCGAGCCCATGAGCCCCGATCAGCGCCTTGGCGTCGCAGATCTCCTCATCGGTCACCGCCCGGACAACGCCGTCGCAGACATCGAGGGCGCGGAGGCACTTTTTGAGGTTGACCGGCCGGGAGATCTCGATCGCCGACGCGCAGGTGTGGGGCGAGAAGTTCCGGGCCGTCAGGTCGGCGTAGTAGTCGTCGATTATCTGCTGATCGACATTCCCGCCGTTCCAGGCGAGTTTCTTGTTGTTGACCAGGTCCGTCAGCGTGTCGGCGCCGGTCGCGTTGATGATCGCCAGACGCGGGACGCGATCGATCAGCCCCAGTGCTTTCAGTTCGAGAAACGCCTTGCCGAACGCACTGGAGTTACCCAGGTTCCCGCCCGGCACAACGATCCAGTCGGGGACCTCCCAACCCAGACCCTCGATGATCCGGTACATGATCGTCTTCTGGCCCTCGAGCCGGAAGGGATTGAGCGAATTGAGCAGGTAGAGCCCAAGTTGGGTGCAGACGGCCTGGACCTGCTTCATGCAATCGTCGAAATCGCCCTGGATCTGGATCGTCTGGGCCCCGTAGTCCATCGCCTGGCTGAGCTTGCCGAACGCGATCCGGCCGGACCCGATGAAGACCGTGCATTTCAGGCCGCAACTATGGGCGTACAGCGCCACCGAGGCCGACGTGTTGCCCGTCGACGCACAGGCGCACGACCGGGCGCCGACCAGCATCGCATGGCTGAACGCCGCCGTCATGCCGTTGTCCTTGAACGAACCCGAGGGGTTGAGCCCCTCGTATTGCAGGTGCAACCGGTCGGACTGCATCCCCAAATGCTCGGCGATCGCGCAGTTCTGCTGCAGAATCGTCTGACCCTCGCCGATCGAGACCTTGTGCTCGTCGCTGCAGAAATTCAGCAGCTCGCGAAAACGCCAGACCCCCGAGAAGTCCAGCCGGTTCGGGCGCGTCGCCCACCGGGCGCCGAAGTCACCGAGCTTGGCCGGCACCGGGACCTTGTCCCAGTCGTACTGCGCGTCCAGCAGGTCCCCACACGAAGGGCACTTGAAAATCGCCTGCCCACAGTCAAACTCCGCCCCGCAGGACGGATTGATACACTTCTGAAAAGCCACATCAGCCATATCCGAGTCTCCTGAAGATCAATAGACCCAGCATTATAGCCAATCCAACTCCAAACCGCCAGCCCGCAGGTCAAGGCGGTCACGACCCAAACCCGCCGGGAAGATCTGCTTCGCGTGAGTGCGCTCTCCCCCCTCCGAATGAAGGAGATCTAGAGAGAACTCTCGTCCGTTCTACTGACGATCTTGTGCGCAAGATTCTTGAAATCCAAGTAGCACTTCGACACTGCTGTTGCGTGAGCACCGATCGCGCCGTCGGCGGGCGTCAGCTTGAAGATTGGCTTCCTTGCATCCTCCGCAAGTGGCATCAAGCTCTGGTAGTTCTTGATGAACCCGATTCGGTTCGGGTCCGACTCCGGGCTTGCTGTCGAACCGGAAGACCGCAGCAGAACGGAGGTCTCGTAAACCTGGGGTATCCTGGACACCCATCTCTGGTACGCTTTGACCGGTCGGTTCTTTCGCTCCACATGCTGCATGACCACATAGCCTGCGGGCTTCATAGCGCCCGTTGGCATGGGAATGTCCAGGTCATCCGGCTTTGCGTCCAGGCGTTGCTTCCAACTCTTCCTCCAACTGTGAAGCGTAGGGC
This sequence comes from Sedimentisphaerales bacterium, assembly GCA_028277585.1. GTDB lineage: Bacteria > Planctomycetota > Phycisphaerae > Sedimentisphaerales > Anaerobacaceae > Anaerobaca. The sequence continues at coordinate 4,005 of JANQFY010000399.1, read as the reverse complement.
CCAAGTTCCTCAGGCCCTGCAACGAGAAAAGACCGGGGGCAAGCGGCATTACTACGTGCTCGGACGCGATGAGCGAGGCACGATTAATCGCACCAAGGTTTGGCCCAACATCCATGAGCACAAGGTCCGCCCTCACGTCCTCCGCCGCGTGATAGATGATACGGTGAAAGGCAGTTGCTACGCGAAATGCAGCCTTGTCACGATCCAGGCAACGCGGCCAAGTGTCGGAGAGCCTATCCTCGAACTGAGAAAGCCCCAGATCACCAGGCAGTAAGTGGATTCCTGGGCGAATCTGTTGTAGCCTCGCCTCAGCGATATCACCCGTACCATCAACGATCGGCAGTATACACGAGAGAATGCTCTGGTTCTCACCTTCCTCAGGCCAGAGCATTTCCAGGTCATCCTCGCCAAAGAACATCGTTGTGAGATTTGCCTGGGGATCAAGATCAACCGCCAGGACGGACTGGCCTAGTTCCGCGCACATCCAGGCAACGTGGTAGACTAATGTGGTCTTGCCAACACCACCCTTGTTGTTGAAGAACGCTATCGTCCTCATCGCGCCGCCTCTCTGAGTGTGGCCAGGAAGAACGCGGGCTCTTCAATACCGAACTCCGCCGGAGGATTTCCATTATCGTCCAGGGATCGCTGAGCCCGAGCAATGCCTCGGCCAAACGTGTTGACATAGCCGAGAGTCCTCATGGCCTCAGCGATCTTGGGATTGCGATAGTCGTTTTGATTGGGAAAGGTCTCGGCTGTTACAGCCCCGTAGAGCCCACCAGGGTTCTGTATCTCGATGTGATCACGAAACCAATAGAACCGTACGGGAGCATTGGACTCATAGTCGCGGTGCATTACGGCGTTCATGAGCAACTCTCTGACCGCTGGCATAGGATAGGGCACTCGGATGCCTTCTCTCAGTAGCGAAACAGACTCCGGCCGGGACGGAAACAGTGTTCTCAGAAAGCCGTCAAGCTCTCGAAGTACGGTAATCAGATCGCCCTCGAAACGCCGCTCATCCAAGACTTCACTGTCCAGCTCAGCCCCTTCATATCGCACGTACTGAATGGCCGCACCAGGAAGCCAATTCAATGGATTCTGCGCGAAGAGAACCGCACCAGCATTCGTGGCACACGCTTCAGCCGGACACCACAAGCCGAGCGATGCCATCTGCTCCAGCATGTCACGATTGTTCTCCTCGATGAGTTCGGGAGCTACAGCAGCCTTAAGATATGTCAACTGAAACAGATCCAACACGAGGTCGTCGCGTGTACAACCGCGGCAAGGTCGCAAATCGAAGGTGCGCACATGGTGAGTCCGCCTCTCCGTCAGGACGCGCTCTTCTTGTTCATTGGCGACAGCCTTTCGAGGCCCGCGCCGGATGTATACTCGTCCGCGGTAGCGAACCGGCGGCATGTCGGACGGGCGGACCTCAACGATAGCCACATCTCCCTCGGTCAAGGACATCTTGCACACGCTCATTGATGGCAACGGAACAATTTGTCCGGAATCCGCATAGCTCGACAACTGCTGCAACAAGCTGTCCGTAACATCCAAGCCTTCGATTCCACCATCGCTGTCACGCGCCCCGATCACGAGATAACCTGGACAGTTGTGCCCCGGCATATCATTCGCGAACGCACAGATGGCCTCACAGAATTTGCTGGTATCCCTCGTTGAAATGGTCCGTTCGACGCGATCTGACTCCAGATCGGCCAACAGTTCCCTCAACTCTTGTTCGCTGATCATCTCAACTTCCAATCTATCGCGTCGGACCCTTTTGAACTGTAGTCAGTACTGGCAAGCGCCCATAGTGCCCGGAATCCGTCCAACTGTCAACCTAGGAAAGAGACAGCCAGCGTGGCATGACCTCGCCACCCCCTGCTTCTTGCAGAGGATCCGGCCGCAGCGGCGAACCCGGTAGAGACTACCCTTTTTCGAAAACCGCGAGTCAAGCGTGTGCCAAAACGCCTGTTGTTGTAGTCTTACTGGCGGCAATCGATTGTTACTTGGGAAATCGGCTTGGCTTCGCTGCGAAACAGGATTCTCATAGGACGCTTCAACAAGGGCGACGTTCACGCCCTGCAGGAGATCTACGACCTGTACAAGACGGACATGATGACGCTGGCAACCGGGTTGCTGTTCGACAAGACCCAGGCTGAAGATGTGCTGCACGAGGTATTCGCCAAGCTGATCCGCTTGCAGGGCAGGATGCGGATAAGAAGCACGCTGCGCGGCTATCTGCTCCGGGCCGTGGCCAATGAGGCACGGACAATCAATGGGACCCGGACCAGAAAGGACCGGGCCCGAATCGACGAACGGGGCGACAGCCCGCGCAATGTGGATCCACCCGAGCATGCGGCTGCACTTGCCGAGGAGCGTCATCGTCTTGAGCGGTCGTTGCGCGAACTGCCCTACGATCAGCGTGAGGTCGTCCTCTTGCGTCATCACGGCCAAGCCAGATTCAAAGCGATCGCTGAGCATCAAGGAGTCTCCATGAGTGCCGTCCAGGCCCGGTACCGGCGTGGACTGAAGAAGCTACGGTCTTTACTAGGGGCGGACCTATGAGGCCGAAGAAGCTCGATCAACTCGTATCGAACCTGGAAACCCAGCCCAGCGAGGGCCTGGACCGGCGCATCGCCGCGATGATCAGACAGGCGGCGCGACAACGCTCCGGCGAAAGGCCCCCTGAGCCAGTGTTATGGAGACGAATCATGCGAAGCAGAACAGCCAGAATAGCGGCCGTGATTGCCCTCGTACTCGTGGGCATCCTGGTCTTTCAACTCTTCGACAATTCGGCGAGTGTCACCTGGGCGGGTGTCATCGATCCTCTGGTGACGGCTGAAACAGCCGTGTTCAATATTGTCACCCGGTTGCAGGACGCGACGATCGAAGCGAAGATCATGGTCATGGGCCAGCGGATCCGATACGAAATGGAATCGGCCCAGGGGCCGCCCATTGTGATTTTCGACGCCGAGCGTCTTGAGATGCTAACGCTCGTCCCGGAAAGGAAGGCGGCCGTCCTCGTCGATATGACGGATTTGGTCGACCAGGCGCCCGAGAACTACCTGGCGTCGATCAGAAACGTGATCAACGAGTTGGAGAGCGATCCCAACGCCTCCATCGAACGACTCGCAGATGTCGAACTCGACGGGCGGAACACCGTGGTCTTTCGAGCCCAGAACGACGATGGGGAGATGACGGTCTGGGCCGATCCCGAAACGTTGCTTCCCATTCGCCTCGAACAGAGGCTGAGCGGCTTGAGCGTCACAAGCACCGACTTCCAGTTCGATCCAGAGCTGGACCCCGCCCTGTTTAGCACGGAGATTCCCGCCGGCTATAGCACGGCGTCGAGCCAGATGCGTTCCGACAATGCGACGGAGGAGAAGGCCCTGGAGGGCCTGCGCATCTGGGCCCAGATCCTGGAGGACAACCAGTTTCCGCCGGATCTGTCGACCGCCGCGTATCAGAAGATGCCGGGGCTGAGGAAGAAACTGCGCGAGGGCACGCTCACGCTGACGACCCAAGAGAAACTCGATATGGCCATGAAGATCGCGCCGTTCAGTCAGTTCCTTGCGACACTGAAACCCGAGCAGGATTGGCAGTACGTGGGGGGCGGCGTCCCCTTCGGGGACGCGAGCCAGCCGGTGTGTTGGTACAAGCCCATCGGCTCAGAAACCTATCGCGTCATATATGGCGACCTCTCCATCAAGGAGATGCCCAAGGAAGACTTGCCCAGGTGACGATCAGGTGGGGCTTGACATCGTCCCCCAGCACGGAATACGCTCCCATGATGGAGGTCAAAGAAGATTCGCGTGAACGTTACCGGCAGGTTAGTGAGGGGCGCATGGGAGATCAGAACTATACGCGTCGGGGGTTCCTGGGTTTGGCGGGGTTCTCGGCTCTGGTGACGGCGAGAGGTTCAGTCGGTTTCGCGGGGAGCGGCGCGAGGAAGGCGCCCCGCCGCAAGCCGAACTTCATCCTCATCTTCACCGACGACCAGGGCTA
>JANQFY010000390.1 GCA_028277585.1 Sedimentisphaerales bacterium | reverse complement strand
CGTGAACTCGAGCGTCCAGGCGTGCAGGGCGCAGCGGGCGATGACGGGGTTCTCGGCGGCCGCTTCACCGTCGGCCAGTTGCCAGGGGTAGACCAACTTCGACGGCAAGACCGTCATGGGCCTGCAACTGCGCCAGCGGTACAACATCAACCTGGTCCTGATCAAGCGCGGCGAGAACGCCAGGACACGCAAGGACGAGAAGGAATCGATCATCAACTTCCCCATGCCCGACACCGTCGTCTGCGTCGACGACATCCTCATGGTGCCGGTTCCGACGCCGATCTGGCCAAGCTTCCCCAGGAGTAGCGGCTTCTCAGCTATCAGATAACCCGCTGCACCTTAGCCCCCACAGGCACAGCCCTGAACATTCCCTGGGCAAAGCGCATTTTCTGCTTGCAAACGTATCGCAATTATGCGATACTGTGGGTGAGGGATAGGAATGTCGAAGACAGCTATCATAATATATCAAGACGCGAATGGATCGGCGCCCTTGCTCGACTGGCTCGACGGCCTCTCAGTCAGGGCCCGCAACAAATGTTTGGTCAAGATCCAGATGCTCGCGGAATCAGGACACGATCTCAGGCGTCCGCATTGCGATCTGCTCGACCGTGGGATCTGGGAACTCCGCGCCAGAGCCGGACACGTACACTACAGGATTCTGTACTTCTTTCACGGGCGCAACGTCGTGGTTGCCTCGCATGGCTTCGCCAAAGAAGGGCAGGTGCCGCGAAGAGAAATCGAGCGGGCCGCCCAGCGCCGCGAACGCTATATTCAGGATCCGATGACCCATACGTATGAAGGAACGCTCCCATGACCGGGAAAAAGAAGAAGACAACCGACGCCATCGCGATCCTGCAGGCTCGCTACATCAAGGGCGATCCGGAGAAACTGGATGCCTTGCAACAGGAACGCGACAAAGCCCTCATCGCCGGCCAGATCTACGACCTCCGTACGCAAGCGCAGCTTTCACAGACGGAGTTGGCGAAGAGAGTCGGCACGACCCAATCGGTCATCAGTCGCCTGGAGGATGCCGACTACGAAGGCCACAGCCTCACGATGCTCCGCCGCATCGCCAGAGCACTTAACTGCAGAATCGAAGTGCGATTCGTGCCGGAGATGAAAGAGGTCTCCACTGCAAAGTAGAACAACCTGATCCATGCTGCTTCGACAATCGTTCAGCATCCGCATCGAGACGTGGGAGAAGAAAGTGGCGAAACGAAACATACACTACATAGGTATCCTTGCCAATGTGGACCGTTCTGTCACAGGACTCAGAATCAACGACAAATTCACGATTGAATACAAGTCAAACGATGACATCGCCCCGTTCCTCAGAAAGATCGACAAGCACTACGGGCTACAGAAAGGTCTCGGCATCTCGCCCCGGGGTTCATACTGTGTCGTGGGGGCCGACATTGACCAGTTCGAAGCGACACCACAAGGCGTGGCTATGCGTCCAAGTGTACTCAACAAGACTCATGAGTTGCTCCAAGACAGGTGCCGTCTTCTCCGGTTGTTCAAGGAAGGCAATGTTACGCTGGCTTATTCATTTCTCTATCATCTCGCAGATGCGAATGGAGAACCGAAACCTTTCGCCTTCGGCCGAGAGCAAACCATTGAGGATACCACACTCTTCGCGCTGGCAACCGACGAGATCTCTGAAGCAGAGTCTTTCATGAACTCGCACCACCTTCCGCTAGCTGAGCCCTTCCTGCAATTGGCTCTGGAGAGCTTCGAACTGTCGTATGAAGCCCACGACGCCGGCTTGGCTTTCCTGTCCCTCATGACTTCCATGGAGGTTCTCCTCAACCCATCAAATCACGAGCTACGATACAGGGTCTCCAGAAATGCCGCGACACTCCTCGGACAGGATCGCAGCGAAGGCGAGACTATCTTCAGGGAAATGAGGGGTCTCTATGACAAGAGGTCGAAGTTCGTCCACTCAGGTAACAGATCACTTGTGATGCGAGACGATGTGTTGAAGTTGCGCGAATACGTAAGAATGACCCTCAAGGAGGGAATGGGCAGCGGTCTGTCCAAAGATGACCTTCTCCGCACCTTAAACACATGCGGCTTTGGCGAAAGACTTTGGCGGACTGACGCATAGCGTCATGGAGCGCGGTGTTGGCGGAGCATTTCGAGGCAGTTCTGCATATCGTCGGGTAGGGGGGCTTCGAACTTGACGGGTTGCTCGGTGGTCGGGTGCGTGAACTCGAGCGTCCAGGCGTGCAGGGCGCAGCGGGCGATGACGGGGTTCTCGGCG
>JANQFY010000223.1 GCA_028277585.1 Sedimentisphaerales bacterium | reverse complement strand
GGATTGGTCGAGACCGGGTCTTCGGCGCAAACGTAGGTGTTGTCGTTGTCGTCGAGGTACATGTTCATCCCCAGGCCGATCTGCCGCACGTTGCTGGCGCACCCGACCCGCAACGCCATGTCACGGGCCCTGCGCAACGAGGGCAGAAGAATCGACAACAGAAGTGAAATCACGCCAATCACGACCAGCAGTTCGATGAGCGTGAATCCGCATCGGCGTGCGGTTCTCTGTGTATCCTGACAGCAAGTACCATCCATGGTGATCTGAGTCCTTTGGAACTGGGAGTGATTTCTATTCTACGGTGACACTCTTGGCAAGATTGCGCGGCTTGTCCACGTCATGGCCCCGCAGCACAGCCGCGTGGTAGGCCAGCAACTGCAGCGGGATCGCCGTTAGCATGGGCTGCAGCAGTTCCGGGGCATCGGGGATCGTGATGAGGTGATCGGCCTTCTCGCCAATATACTCATCGCCCTCGGTCGCAACCACGATGGCCTTGCCGCCGCGAGCCTTGACCTCTTCGATGTTGCCCATGATCTTGTCGTACTGCGGCCCAGCCGTCGCGATGAAGACGGCCGGCATGCCGTCGGCGATCAGGGCGATCGGACCATGCTTCATCTCGGCCGCGGGCAAACCCTCGGCGTGGATGTAGCTGATTTCCTTGAGCTTCAGCGCCCCTTCGAGCGCGACGGGATAGTTGAACCCGCGGCCCAGGAACAGCCAGTTGTCCTTCTCGATGTTGGCCGAGGCTATGTCGCGAATGTGGTCCGACTGCTGAAGGATCAGTTCGATCTTCTCCGGGATCTTCGACAGTTCGTCGATGTACTGAGCTGCCTGGTCGCTGCTGATATGACGACGCCGACCCAGTTCGATCGCCAGCATGCTCAGGACCGCCACCTGCGCGGTGAACGCCTTCGTGCTCGCGACGCCGATCTCAGGGCCGACGTGCAGGTAGATGCCCGTATCCGTGGTCCGCGCAATGGTGGAGCCAACAACGTTGACGATCCCCATCACGGTCGCACCGCGTTCCTCGGCCTGCTCGACCGCGGCGAGCGTATCAGCCGTCTCACCCGACTGGCTGATCGCGATGACGACCGTTCGGTCCTTGATGATCGGATTGCGGTAGCGGAACTCGCTGGCATATTCGGTCTCGACCGGGATGCGGGCCAGTTGCTCGAGCAGAAACTCGCCCACCAGACCCGCGTGAAACGCGGTCCCGCAGGCGGTGAAGATCACATGGCGAGCCCGCGTCAGTTCGCGCAGGTAGTCGCGGATACCGCCCAGCTTGATCTTGCCATCATGGGCGTCGATCCGTCCACCCATGCACGTGGTCAGCGCCGCTGGCTGCTCGAAGATCTCTTTGAGCATGTGATGCTGGAAGCCGCCCAGCTCGATCTGGTCCAGGGAGAACTCGATCTCCTTGAGGTCCTTGGTGATCGTGACGTTCTCGATGGTCTTGGTGTGGAAGCCGTCCGGCTCGACGATGACCATCTCGTTATCCGCCAGGTAGACGGCCTGCGTCGTGTGCTCGACGATCGCGGCCGCGTCGGAGGCCAGAATGTACTCGGTATTGCCCACCCCCAGAATCAACGGGCTGCCCCGCTTGGCCCCGATCAGGACGCCGGGGAAGTCGGAACAAAGAATCGCCAGCCCAAACGTTCCGTGCAGCTTGCGCAACGCCTGCTGAACGGCCCATTCGAAAGCGCTCTGCCCTTCCACATCCTTGGCATTGGCGTAGAGGTACCCGATCAGATTGGAGATGACCTCACTGTCGGTCTCGCTGGCGAAAACGACGCCCTCGTTCTTGAGCCACTGGCGCAGGGCGGCGTAGTTCTCGATGATCCCGTTGTGGACGACCGCCACCTTGTTGGTCCAGTCCACGTGCGGGTGAGCGTTGGCCGTATTCGGTTCGCCGTGCGTGGCCCAGCGAGTATGCCCGATCCCGAGGGTCTCCGTGCTGCAGGGGTCGGACAGGACGCCCTCGAGCGCGCTGATCCGCCCACTGGTCTTCTTGACGCGGATCGTACCGTCCTCGAGCAGCGCGACGCCGGCCGAATCGTATCCCCGATACTCCAGACGCTTCAGCCCCTCGATGAGGATCGGCTGAGCGACCTTCTTACCCAGATATGCGACTATTCCACACATGCTCACCTTCCTATAATTCGCAGTTAGCTCGATATCCTTCTTTGAATCGACATTTGTCTCTGGGCACTCTAGGCCTAAAAGCCAAAAATCGAGCCGTTTCGAGCCCTGCACAGGCGCGGGCGATTATAGGACTGCGACGTGCGGGTGCCAAATCAATTCTGCTTAACCGACCTATCAGCGATTCTCACTTGACGTTTTCGGGCCCAAACGCGTATGCTGCCCGGATGATAGTCGTCATCGATTACAACATAGGAAACGTCAAGAGCGTCTGTAACGCCTTCCGGCACATCGGCTGCGATGTCGAACTCAGCCGCGATCCCGAGACCATTGACAGGGCCCTGGGGCTCGTTCTGCCCGGCGTAGCGGCCTTTGGCTATGCGATGGAGGCTCTGGGTTCGGCGGCTGAACTGCTCCAGAACGCCGCTGCGGCCGGCAAGCCGATCCTGGGGATCTGCGTGGGCTACCAGATGCTCTTCGAACAGAGCAGCGAGTATGGGCCCCATGAGGGATTGGGCCTGGTCAAGGGCAATGTCGTGCCCCTGCCCCCGGACGAGGTGGTCCCCCACATGGGCTGGAACCTCGTCGAGTTGCCCGAGGGGATGGACCTGTTCTCGGACCTCGGCGCCGCCAAGCACTTCTACTTCGCCCACTCGTACTACGCCCAGATCGGCGACGAGCAGGCGAAGGTCGCCCACACGGATTACGGGTTCGCCCTGCCGGCATCGGTCCAGAAGGACAACATCTACGGCGTCCAGTTCCACCCGGAAAAGAGCGGCAAGCAAGGCCTCAAGGTCCTGCAGAACTTCTACGACATCTGCAATCGGAACACGGCTCCATGCTAACCAAGCGCATCATTCCATGTCTCGATGTTAAAGATAATCGCGTCGTCAAAGGCGTCAACTTCCTGAACCTCCGCGACGCGGGCGATCCGGTCGAACTGGGCGCCCGCTACAGTGACAGTGGCGCCGACGAACTGGTCTTCCTGGATATCACCGCCACGATCCGGTCGCGTAAGACCATCGTGGACCTGGTCGAGCGCGTCGCCCGGAACGTGTTCATCCCGTTCACGGTCGGAGGGGGCATCCAGAGCGTCGAGCAGATCGATGAACTGCTGCGCAGCGGCGCCGA
>JANQFY010000219.1 GCA_028277585.1 Sedimentisphaerales bacterium | reverse complement strand
AAGAGAAGCAGAAAGAAGCGCAGTCGAATGAATGGTTCGAGAAGTTCTCACCCTTCTTCGACAGCAAGGCGGGCAAGTACTTGCTCATGGGCTCATCGTTCCATAGCGCCTCGGACGCCGAGAAGGCCAAGTGCCGACAGGCCTACGCCGAGGCCAACAAACTGATGGCGGCCTACACGAAGGTTGAGTTCCCACACGGAAAGACCCCGGCCCTGATCTCCCTGGCGCAGCGCGTCAGTGACCGCCTGACCCTGTACAACGAAGGTGAAGCCCGGGCCCGACAGGAAGCATCCTGCCGACCCTGGGTAGACAAGCTGCGCGCGTACGTCGACGTCGGCGCCGGCAGCAAGAAGTACCTCATCGACAGCGTCACGCTCAGCGAAACCGATATCCAGCAGCGAGCCGCCCTGCTCGAAGAGGCCAAGGCTCTCTGGCCCGAGTACGAGAAGGCGACATTCCCTCATGGCAAGACAGATAGACTGCTCGCCCTGGAAAAGGAGATACTGCAACGATTCAGGGACATGCCCGAGACCCTGCGCAAGAGCCGAGCGCTGATCTCCGGGGACATCGAGAAGGAATTCGACCGCATGCTGGCCCACCTGACGAAGGACACCGGCTGGAAGACGGATGTCAGCAAGAAGCCCAATCTCGTCATGGCGCGGGATGTCGAATCGCTGCAGAAAGCGCTCGATCGCTATGCAGGCACCGTCGAACCCGACGACGCCCGGCTGACCACCCTCAAGAAGAAACTGGCCCAAATCCAACAGCAAGACCAGAAGAACCGCGCCGTGCGAGCCGACCGGACGTATATGAACCCCGACCAATTCAAGGGCGACGGCGCCGCTGAGTTACGTCAGAAGGTCGAGGCGATCGTCACGGAGAAGGGCTCGAAGAAGCCGCTGCGCATCACTCTGCCGGCCCAGGACTGGAAAGAAGAGAGAGTCCTGGAATGGACCGACACAAGCCGCACGGTGCTCCGCCACCGGATCACGCGGTTCATGACCGCCCAAGCGGCCGCCAAGGGCGCCGACGGCAAGGTCTATCTCCACGGCGTCCACCTGGCCAACGACCGCCAGTCCGACGGGAGTTGGGGGCCGCTACACGGACACATCATGTGGTCCGACTGGATGGCCGAGAAGAACGTCGACAAGAAACCACCGACGAAGTAGCGGAACGGCAAGAGTGCCCCTCAGTCTTCGGACCCGTTCTTGTCGCCTGGAACTGACGGGGTGATAAGCAGATGGCTCGGGTCTTTCGAGCAGACGATTCGGAAACCGACCCGCGAGGCGGCGTAGTTGGATCGATAGAACATACGATACGCGGGAGTCACACGGTTGACGAACTCGCACCAGGCGCCGCCGCGAAGAGCCTTGGCGTTGCCCTTGGGGCCCTGATGAAGCAGTGAAACCGCCTGCCAATACGGCGATCCTTTGGTCGTCATATCCAGGGGACTGTGGTCTTTGCTGATGCGTTCCCACTCACTGACCGCCCGGGGGTAATCGAGCCCATTGGGGCCATCCAGGCACCACTCCCAAACATTGCCCAGCATATCGTGCAATCCCCAACCGTTGGGCTTCTTGGCGCCGGCCGGACGGATCTGGGGGCGCCCGTCCTGGCGATTCTGACTCTCGGCGAACCAAGCCACCTCGCCAAGTCGGGCCGGTGCTATAGCAGGCTCCGTTCCGCCGACCGTGCAGGCGTACTCCCATTCGGCCTGGGTGGGCAGGCGGAAGGGAACGCCTGTCTTCTCGGTCAACCATATGCAGTAGGCACAGGCGTCGATCCAGCAAGCCCTGATGACGGGATAGTCCTGCAGCGGCTTCTCGGGTAGAGGCGTGTCTTCTCCTTGCGTGGCTTTCCAGATGCTGACTCGCCACATACGGCTCAACGGCGTGTCTATGCCGCGCCCCATACGTTTGTGGTAGTACTTCGTCTCATAGCAGAATGGGTCGAACTGACCGAACGTGACTTCATGCTTGCCGATCCAGAAATCGTTCAGCACATAGTTCTTGGGCGGGATCTTCTTGTCCGGATCGCCCTGGGTTCGGAACGACCCTCCTTTGATGAGCACCATCTCCGGGACGGGGGCGGTCGGCTCGCCGATACGACCCAGGCCCTCGTTCTCAGCGAGTCCGACTGGCCCCATCAGGCACAACACCAGGAGACACAATCGTCTGGGAAACAGCAAGTTGAACATAGCCAGTCCCTTTCTTGTCCCTTTCGGCGTACCGAGAGCATCCTGATTGCCCCTTGCCCACAATTATTGGTTAGAATCTTTCAAATGGCTAGACTGGAATCGTCCTCTCAATTGTGTATTAGGTGAAGGATGATCATTCTTTGGCTATCGCCGGCGAGGTGCTAATGCTCGAAGACAGAGTGCTGCTGTGGAGGTTCAAACGGGGCTCACCTGAGTCGCTGGAGAAGATCTACGCCAAATACGAGACGTACCTGATCACGGTGGCGACGGCGCTGCTAAACAACACGCACGCCGCCGAGGATGTGCTCCACGACTTCTTCATCTCGTTCGTGACATCACCCGAACGGGTGAGACTCCAGGGCAATCTGAAAGCGTACCTGGCGACCTGCGTCGCCAATTTGGCTCGCAACCGTGTCAAACGAAGGCAATTGGAACCAACGGCTTTGGATGAGAATACGGGCGTTCAATCGACGGCCCCAGGGCCGCAATTACTGGCCATCCAGAAGGAAGAAACGAGCATTCTGAATCGAGCGTTGTCGCATCTGCCCTACGAGCAGAGAGAAGTGGTAGTCCTTCACCTGCAGGGAAATCTGAAGTTCACGGAAATAGCGAAGCTAAGAGGTACTTCCGTCAATACCGTCCGCAGCCGATATCGCTACGGCCTGGACAAACTGCGATCGCAACTGAACGGCCAGGTGAGCAAATGAAACCACCTAGAAACCTAGAAGACAGACTTGCAGCATTCACAGTCAACCCGAGATCAGAGATGCGCGGCAAGGTATTCGGTGAAGCCTTAGAGATTCAACGAAGCCGGAAGCGACACAGCGCCTCTGATGCGTATACCTGGAGAACCATCATGAAGAGTAGAAGAGCACAGTTCACCGCGGCGGCGGTGGCAGTACTGGCAACGTACTTGTGTCTGCAGATACCGAAAAGCCTTGTGGCTCCGGCATATGCTTTGCAGGAAACCATCGAGGCGTACAACTCGATTCGCACCCTTCACGTCAAGGCATTCAGAACAGTTTATGGGCAAAGGTTCGAATCGGAGTCCTGGATCGAATTTGACGAACGCGGAAGACCGGCGCGATTCAGGTACGAGAAGAATCGGGTCTGGACCGGCGATGAAATAGTACCGGTTACCGTAGTCAATGATGGCGATGGGTCACATACCTGGCTATCGACCCTCAACGTGTGTTTTAGAAGATCAGGTAAATCCGTTCTTGCGGGTGCTTTACTTCAATGGGAAGTATCTGACGGTGATCCCAAGCGAGTCATCGAGACGTTGCGTCGGCAGGCCGGAGATGGCGAGATCATACTGGATGTCAATGAGCCGGACCAGAAGAACGAGCCTATTGTTCTGGTTGTGACGTATCCTGCTGAGAGTCGGTCGGCCAATTGGAAGAAGGTGTTGTACATCGACCAGGCGACCCGATTGGTCAAGAAGCAAGAGAAGTTCGAGATGCGGGACGGCCAGTATCAGCACATACGGACGGCTGAGTTCCTCGATTACAACCAACAGATTGATCCGAAGATGTTCACTCTCGAGGGAGAGCTGCCGGCCCATGCGCTTGTGATAGACCAATCCGGCAAAGAAGTGGGATTGGCTCAGGGTGATATGACGGACCAGGAAGTTGCCGTGGCAGTGACTCAACAATTCTTGCAGGCGTGGAGCGCCAATGATTCTAGTAAGGTTGGACAACTGTTTCTTGGACTCCCCGACTTTCTTGCCGCAAAGTACCTGGATGGCGAAAATCCGTTCAAAATCATCTCCGTTGGACCGGCGCATCGCTCTTCCAATCCAGATTCGAATGCCATGAAGTGCCCATGCAAGATTCTTGGCGAGCGTGAGGGACAATACTATGAGAATGATATGAAGATGAGCGTGATACCTGTTTCCGGTCAATCGGGAAGATGGATGGTCGGTGGGTTTGAGGCTCACCCGAAACCGGCTTCGGACGAAATGATCCCGATAGAATTCGAACCTACAACAGAAGAGAAAACTAGGGGATTTGTGGCTGTGCAGGGAAGCGGACCCAAACCTCGCCCCAGATTGAAGAAGCTGGAGGTGGATCTCGGATGCGACGAATGCGATCTTGTGCCGGTCAAGCTTGTAAGCTTGTCAGAGTTGGACGCCGTGTCAATCGGCATGTCAGGACCTGGGGCAGCATTCTGCACACCCTGGATCGAAACGGATTGTCAGCTCCACGTAGGCAATCAAGCGCTATTGCGACTACCCAATCCGGCTCGCATTTGGCTAGAGGTGGATTCGCATCAACACAATCCTGGTGCGTATGAACTGACAGTCCATTTGTCATCGGGTCAAGGCACCGAATTGCGCATCCCCGGTATCGTGACCATCTATGATGTGGCTCTGCCTGAACAGCAAACCGTGGGAGTGAATCCCCGTGTGTGTGTCGTTGGCCTCTCCTGGTGGGCCAACTACAAGCCAGAGGCACGCAAGCGTTTGGAGGTTTTTCTTGATGATTTGGCCATGTTACGCAGTACGGTGTGTGGTTTCTTCTATACGTATAATCCGACCAATGTCCGACACCAGGTGAAGATAGCAGGGACCGATCAAACGCTGCATAACGCAGGCCAGGCGGGACTCATAGATATTAACAACCTGCCGGATCTTGACTTTTCATTCTTTGATCCCTGGATTGCGGGTGCTGCTCAGCGCGGTATGACCCATCTGGAAATAAACGGTCGTTTACACCTTTCTGAACATGAACGCGCATTTGCCAACGCTGTTCTGGGAGATGATATTGTCTGTTCTGATGAACTAACTTGGAAGACGCTCATGTGGTTGCACAGCCAGTTCAGAGACTATGCCATCAGTCGTGGCATGACTGAAACCTGGGCCAAAATCGATACGCAACTGACTCCTGAAACGATCCCGGATTATGTACAGACAGCACGTCGTTACCAAGAGATCGGGTATCACACTTATACGGATAACGTAGATCATTTCGTGAAGAATGCGACACCTTTGAATCAGTTAAACGCTCAGAATGACTCCTGGTACATGAGTTATAGTCACATACAGGAATTCTTGGCGCTCACGCGACCAACACAGGGCAAAGCAGCGGTGGCGTTGGATGAGGGGGATCACGTCTGGTACTATGACGGCGGGAATTACAACACGCCCTATGAGGAGGGACGAAGAAAGGCTTGGCGTACCTGCGCCATCGGCGTCAACGGCTACACCTGGTGGACGTATTGGTCGGACAACTCCAAAGACCAACTTGTGTGGTATGATCCAGAGAAAGAATGTATCATTCACTCTCCCACCTGGCATGGCTTGCGTGATGGAAATGAGGATGCCGCCTACTACCACATGCTGCAACAGCGCCTACAGGCCAGGGGAGACGAAGCAGGACTAACCCGCCTGGCATCCTTGACCGGCAAGGCAGAAGATGCATTCTTGCGTAGGGTCGAGATCAAACATCCAGACGACAATTATGACGATTTCGACGGGACAGTCGGCTTCCAACAATTCAATCAAGCCAAGCGCGAAGTGCTCAGGATGCTGTGCGCGGACCAATAGATCCAAGAAAAAGTAGGTCAATGGTGGCAGTCCCGAATGGCGTTCGGTCAAGGCGTTAAAGCAAAGAGATCTCCCATAACCGATAAGGATATTGGCCACGATCCTTATCGTTAAGGAGACCTGAGATGTCTACTGTATGTGTCGGCAGATCACATCCGGAAGCTGAAACCTCTTGTGGGAAGTTCGAGCCAGTGAGCTTCAATGCGATTCGAAATGTGCTTTCCAACGCCGCCATCATGGAGGTGTGTCGGGAGGAGGGCTACAGGTATCGCAACCGGAAGATCACGCCTGTTTGGACGGTCCTTCATCTGCATAGGTGCGGAGCCATAGACGTCACCAGCCGGGCCGGGATGACCCCGTGGGGTTGCCCCGACTCGGCTTCTCTTGGCTGCGAATGCGGTCAGGGCCCGGTCGCGCTGGGATCGGCTAGCGGGCGATCTCCTGGCGCAGCCATTCGATG
>JANQFY010000413.1 GCA_028277585.1 Sedimentisphaerales bacterium | reverse complement strand
AACGGTGCTCTGCAGAACGGGCCCCAGTGGATCGGCGGCGCTCAGGGCGGCGCCCTGCAGATGGACGGCGTCGACGATTACGCTATCCTCGGCTCGATCAGCTACGGTGAAGGTGATTTCACCGCCGCCCTGTGGGTCAAGACCGACGGCTGGAACGACGATGCCGCTATGCTCTCCAACAAAGATTGGAATAGCGGCAGCAACGTCGGTTGGGCGATCGCCGGCGGCGCCGGCAACAACGGCAGTTGGCAGTGGAATATCAGCGATGGTGACAGCCGTGTGGACTTCGATCCATCGGTCGAACTGGCGCCGATCACCGGAGGCGAGTGGCATCACCTGTGCGTGACGCACGATCGTGACGGCATGGCCAGTTTCTACCACGATGGGCTGCGGATCGGCGAAGCTGATATCTCGGGCATCGTCGGTACGGTGGATCCCGATCTCCCAACCGTCCTCGGCACCGGTGGAGCCGAAGGGACTACCTGGGAGTACTGGTTCACTGGCGCCTTCGATGACGTGCGGATCTATGATCGCGCGCTGTCCTACGGCGAGGTCGCCGGTCTGGCCGGTCGCACCACGCCGGTGTATGAGGCGTTCTAAGGCCGTCTTGAAATGACGGTTCAATGGCATCTCGGATGCCGCGTCGTCTCATGATGGCAGTACATCAAAGGGGCCTGTGTCGCGATGACACAGGCCCCTTCTTATTGGCACATAGAGCAGAGCGTGACCGACCGCGTCAGCCGTTCAGAACCCATCCCTTGCGGTACTTCTTGTAGATGTACCGATCGGCCTCGGGGCAGTTGGTGGCTTTGAGGTTCTTGGCGTCCCATTCGAGTTTCTGGCCCGTGCGGTAAGCCACCAGCGCCAGCATATTGTTCTCGATCAGGGCGCCCGATCGCTGGGCCGGAGGGATCAACGAGAGGATAATGTAAGCGCCTACCCAAGTCCAGACGACGCCGATGATGCGCCAAAGCAGGGACTTGACCAGGGAGCGCCTCCGCAATTCTTTCGACGTGGGATTTTGCATGGATTCCTCTGTCAGTTCTTGGTTCTGTCGTGATCGCTGCGCCGCAGGGTCGCGACATGGGTCTCTTTCGATGACTATAGTTGTAACAGAGGTGTGCGTCAATCGTTGCAGGGCGCAACAGGAGAGGGGCCTGTGACGAAACGGTCCACAGGCCCCTGAAGATAAAACGGTCAATTGGAAGCTTGTCAATCGCAGGCGCAGACGTTCAGCAGGAAGCGTCCTCAGGAGAAAATCGCCCTGCACATCCCAGCGCCTTGCCCCGCACCGACACTCTTCGGCTCCGTCCGAATAGTTGACCAATCAATACCACATTTGCCGGTGTTTGTCAAGCCAAAACCCGCGGCATTCCAGGTGGTGATGAGCGGGGCGTCCTGGCCCGGTTGGCGAAACTCGTCCACGGACAGCAGGCTTTGTGGCACGGTTGCAGAATTTCTGCAAACACAAGGCCCGGCTCGTGGGTATAGGTACCCGGCAACGCCTGATGTGGGTTAAAGTACAGTATGATCTGTATTTAGGTATGTTTTGGGAAGTTGACTTGGTGAAGTTTGTATGAGTGGAATCTCCTCCGATGAGCAGGACCTTATCTTCGCGCATAGCCTGGGTATGACGGAAGGGCCGGATCTCCTGCGGGCCGAAGAACTGATCGCCAGCCATGAAGGCGCCGCAGGGCTACACGGAGTGTTGAGCGAAGCGGTCGCCCCTCTGGCGTTTTTCCAAGTCGAGTATTGTCCGGATGCATTAGCGGATCGTACGCTCGAACGTCTTCGATCGCTTGCCCAGCGACGGCGCAGCGTCCCTCCGGCTACGAAGATCATCCGTGTCGATTGGGGCCGGTGGCTGAGCAACGTGGCCAGCGCCGCTGTCGTGGCTGCGTGCGTCTTGCTGATCGTGGGCGTTCTTGTGCCTTCGTCCAGTCTGTTGCGCCATCATTCCTACACGCAATTGTGTCAATCCGGCTTGGCGCGCTTGCTCGGCGCCTTTGACCAGTACAGCAGCGATCACGATGGATTCCTGCCGGCCGTCGCGCGGGCCCAGGGGGCCTCATGGCACACGATTGGCGATACGGATCCCGCGAGCGGCTCGAACACGCGAAACCCCTATCTGCTTCTGAGTTCCCATTACACAGAAGACCCGGCCGATTTCCTCTGTTGCGGTCAGCCGCGCAACGCAGCGCCGCCCCTGAGGTGGGCGGATGTGGAACAGCATCGGGATTTCCCCTCGCGCGACAACATCACCTACAGCTTCGCACTTCTGCCTCGCGCACGTATGAGAATGGTCGCATGGGGGTCGCTGCCCCTCGTCGCGGACATGAACCCGCATTTCGAGAACGTCGCGGATCATGGGGCGCGTGGAGAGGCCCCCGTGCTCGACCCCGAAGCGCTGCGCCTCAACAGCGGCAACCATGGTCGTCGGGGGCAGAACGTCGGATTCGGCGACGGGCGCGTCCAGTACCTTCGCACCCGTTTCGTCGGTGATTCCCACGAAGACATCTACACCATGGACGACGGCGTCCTGGGGGATGGCTGCAAGCTTCCTTCCTGTCTCACCGACATCATGCTGGCCCCCTGACTCCCGTCTTGCTTCTCTTATCTACGCCTCGGTTGCCTCTGGACAGTGAGACCCGAATCTGGTCTCATGGGTGACACTATGAAAATCTCCCATATCACATTCATGATGCTCCTCACATGGAGCAGCCTGGCCGGCGGAGCGACGGTGCGTACGGGCCTGGATCGCGTCGCCGCTCACGAGTCACTGTTCAAGGGCCGGCGCGTTGGGATCATCGCCAATCACACCGCCCACGATTCGCAGGGCCGTTACATTGTTGAGGTCTTCAAGGCTCTCGGCGACGTTCAGGTGGTGGCGCTGTTCAGCCCTGAGCACGGTCTCTATGGCGTCGAAGAGGCCGGCGATCATGTGGACAGCCAGACCGACCCCGCTTCCGGCCTGCCCGTCTTCAGCCTGTACGGCCAGACGCGCAAGCCGACCCCGGAGATGCTGCGCGACATCGACGTGCTGGTCTTCGATATCCAGGACATCGGGGCACGCTTCTACACGTACATCTCAACGATGGCGCTGGCGATGGAGGCGGCCGCCGAGTGCGACGTACGCTTCGTCGTCCTCGATCGCCCCAACCCCATCGGAGGCGATTGGGTCGAAGGGCCCGTCCTCGAGAAGGCGTTCACCAGTTTCGTCGGCATCTATCCGATTCCGGTCCGGCACGGCATGACCGTGGGCGAACTGGCTCAGATGTTCAATTCTCAAGGCTGGCTGGCCCAGGGCGTTCGTGCTGAGTTGGCCGTGGTCCCCGTACAGAACTGGCCCCGCGACCGGTGGTATGATCAGACAGGGTTGCGGTTTCGCAAGCCCTCGCCGAACATGCCCGACGTTCAGACCGCGGCGGTCTACCCGGGCCTGTGCCTGCTCGAAGGGACCAATGTTTCGGAGGGGCGCGGCACACCCATGCCGTTCCGTCAGTTCGGCGCTCCCTGGCTCGACGGCCGCAAGTTGGCCGCTCGACTCAACGAGCTGAACCTGCGGGGCCTGCGCTTCATTGCGACATCCTTTACGCCCACGTCCTCCAAACACAAGGGAAGTGTCTGCCACGGCGTGCGCATCGCCATCACCGATCGCAACGGCATGGAACCGTTCTGGGCCGGCGTGTTGATCGTCAACGAGATCTGCCACATGGCGCCCGAATCGTTCGAGTGGCGTGCCGCCCATTTCGATCGACTCTGTGGAACCGCGACGATCCGCGAAGCCATTGTCGCTCGCAAGTCGTTGACTCCGCTCAAAGACCAGTGGAACGCCCAGTGCTCCGCCTTCGAGCAGATCCGCCGCAAGCATCTACTGTATCCGCCTCAAGACTGAGGTTCTTCTCCGCCCGGAGCGAACACGATTTCCGCGATCCCGCGCCGCACGGCCTTGACGGTGCCCCCGTCCTTCGGATGGGCGCGGTTGGTCAGGATGATCGCATAGGTTCCGGCCGCCGGGTCGCAGACGAGGCTGGTCCCTGTATAGCCGCTATGGCAAAAAGTCTCCTCCGAGGCGTTCGGCCCCTTGATCCATGAGTAGCTCGAGAGCACGTCGAAGCCGTACGCCCGGCCGTGAGCCTGTACCGTTGTCAGCTTCGCGACGGCCTCGCTGCTGAGAATCCTCTTGCCCCTCCAAACCCCATCGTTAAGGAGCATGCGGCAGAAGATCGACAGATCGGACGCGGTGGAGAACAACCCCGCGTTGCCGCTGGTTCCAGCCATGAGCCGAGCCAGTGGATCATGCACGGCCCCGCGCCGCAGTTCGCCGTCAACAATCTCGGTCGCGGCGATGCTGTCGGACCAGCAGGTTGGCGGATTGAACGTTGTCGCCTTCATTCTCAGCGGGACGAAGATGTTGTCGCGGCTGAACTCGGCGATGCTCTGGCCCGTGACGACTTGCACGATTCGTCCCAGGGTGATGTAACCCAGGCAACTGTACTTGAACTCCTCGCCCGGCGCGGCCTGGGCCTCGAAACTGCAAATCTTCGCGATTACCTGCTCCGGGCAGGGGCATCCATGCTCCTTCTCGATTGCTGCTGCATTCGTGTAGGCGGGCAGGCCGGAGCTGTGCGTCAGCAAATGCTTGATACGCACCTCCTCCTTGCCCGCGCACGCGAACTCAGGCAGGTAGTCGCCCACCGGGTCATCCAGGCCCAGTTTGCCCCGGTCGACGAGAATCATCACGGAGGTGGCCGTCGCGATTGGCTTGGTCAAAGACGCCAAATCAAAGACCGTCTCCTCCGTCATGGGCGTCTGGAACGGCTCAGCAACCGCTTGGCCGTAGGCATTGCGATAGAGAATTCGTTTTGAATCACCCACCAGGACGACGGCGCCGGGGAAGCTCTCCGCTTCGATCTCCTTCTCAACGATCGAGTCGATCTGGTTCAGATGGACATAGCGTGCGCCGGGCCAACGACAGCCGGACAGCAGGCAGAGAGCTACGACGAATGCGACGACGATACGAGTGGATTTCATGCGGTTCCGTCCTTATCAGTGTTGCTTAGACGTTCAATTGCCAGTGCGACCGGCGATGGAGGTTCCTGGCCTTGCTGGACGCGCGTCGTCACTTCCTCCATGGCTTCGAAGAGCGCTTCGCACGCGCGTTCGTAGGGATGTCCCGTCTGCTCCGCGATCAGCCGTGTCCCCCGGTCGATGAGCTTCTTGTTGCTGGGCGAGACCCAGACCATGGCGTTGCCGATGACTCGCTCCAAACGGACCATCGTCGCGGTCGAGAGAGTGTTGAGGATCAGCTTCACCGCCAAGTGGTCCCAGAGCTCCAATGGGGATGACGGCAACTCGCAGGGGAAATGGAATTGCGCATCGACGTGCGCTGCACTGAGCTTCGCGCCGGCGCTGATCAAAGCCGTCTGGCGGAAACTACGTCCTATCGCATCAACGGCTCGTCCATGCAGTGCATCCGCTTCGTCTCCGAGGGCAACGGTGACCAGTGCCGAACTAGATGTGTCGGTCCGCGACGAGTCCGACTCGTTGCCGATCCGGAAACGGTGGATTCGCGTGTTGTCGAGGCAGGGCGGATCGTTCTGGATCGCCTGCGGCGCCTCTAGTTGCTGATAGACCGCCGGCCCCCAGTCCAGGCCGCGCGGATCGCGTTGCAGCATCTCGCGCCAGGCGTCGCACGTCGGGCGGAGCGGATTCTTGACGAACGCCCAGGACACCGGTGAGCGTGTGTCCCCGTCCTGGCGGAAGGGCGGGACCATGAACGTCGGAGAACGCTCGGTGGTGTCGGTCAGGACATCCAGAAGAACCCCATCCGCGGCGTAGGTCACCAAACCGTGCTCGCGGTAAATGTCTTCCTCGAATTGCACGAGCCGCGCCATTGTCTCGATTGCCTCGCTGCTACCTAGTTCGTCCAGGAGTCGTGCGAAGCACTGATCATGCTCGGGTGTCTCAAAAAGGTGTCCGACCCCTTTTTCGTCGAGCCACCGCATCATCGCCGTTTCAAGGGCGGCGCCAACGACCAGCAGTTCAACGGTGGTCGCCTGCATGCGGGTCGAACCGGCGATCGCCATGGGGCCGGTTGTCAGGTCGAGCTTGCCGATACGCGGTTCTTCGATAACCTCCCGCGATCGTTCTACGTGCTCACACAACAGGGCGGTTGGGTTGTTGTAAACGAAGAACACCGTCGCGCCGACGTCAAGCCCCTCCCAGGCGGTGCCGATCACGAACGGGGTTTCGCCCCCCTCGGTGATAGCAACGACGACGTCATCTTGTTGTACGCCGACCCCTTTCAGTTGGTGTCGGCCGAACCTGGGGAAGTCCTCGAACCCCTCGACCGATTTGATCAGGGCGAAGTCGCCGCCAGCCATGACGCTGATGCAGCGGTGCTCCATCGCCGAGAAGTCACCGGCCTTTTCGGGATGTTCGCTCGCCATTCCGCGCCAGAACTTGCGCCAGGCGGCTTCCAGCAAGATGCTCAGACGCCCTGTCGCGCCGCAACCGGTGAAGAAGATGCGCTGCTTGTTGTGCATTGCCTCCAGAAAGGCGTCGATCAGTCTGGGGAAGGTCTCTTGCGCCAGGATCCCGTCCAGGGCCTCGGGGATGTCGGCGTCTACCGACTGCAGCATGCGAATGCCGGCCGGCAGGTCCCCCTGGATCGTTTGCGAGAGGGTGCGCGTCTTCGGGTGAGACGACTCGGTCAGCAACTCGCCCAATCGAAACGCCCTCTCGCCCTCCACGAAATCTCGCGCACGCTCACTGGCTGTCGGCATCATCACCTCCGGGGTCTGTTGAAAGGACGATCAGTCCGTTGGCCACACGGCGTTCGCGACCGTCCGAGGGCGAGTTCATGACCTGCCCGCCCAGCCAGAGGGTGGACGAACCTCCGCCGTCAAGGTTCATGGCATGCGTGCAGCCCATCCGCTTCATCGTCGCCGTCAGTTCAGGATAGTTCATGCCGACCGAAAGCTGTTTCTGGCGACCGTCGACGACGACCAGGAAGAGCCATTCGGCGTTCCACCCCAGAACTGTACGGGGATGTCGCGGCAGGGGGGGCTTCCATTCCGGCGCGAGGCCGTCTTCTAGCAGGATCGGCCCGCCCGCCAGGGCAGTGGTGACGCCGGTCAGGTCGGGAGAGGTATCGAGGTGGAGCGAGATAACAGCGCCCGGTGCGAGAGAGGGCAGTTCCTGGGCCAAAGTCGGCCCAATGGACAAGACCATGATTTCAGGTCTCAGCGGCGTACTTCCCTCTCGATTCGTCGCAGCGATTCGGCCCCGATACGACTGCCCCGGGCGCAGTGGCAGCCAGGGTGTGTCGCCGTCTCTTTCGAGGATCCATTCGATGCCGGGCGTGGTCCGCGTCGATTCGCCGACGGCTGGCGTGTACAGGACAGCCGCATCGTCGGCTCGCCGCTCGTTCAGTCCAAACGCGATGCTCATACCCTTGGGGCCCTTGGCTCGGAACTTCGCCTGAACT
>JANQFY010000188.1 GCA_028277585.1 Sedimentisphaerales bacterium | reverse complement strand
CGGATTTCTTGACGGTGAATCGTACGTAGCGGGCGGCGCCGTTGAGCCAGGCCGAGAGCTGGATCGCCGATCGCTCAAACGACCCCTGCCCCAGCTTGCTGTTGGCGATCACGGCGACGCGTTGCCAGCGCTTCTGATCTCGGCTGGTGTGGACCGTCACACGTTCCACGTCAAAATCGGCGTTGCGCTGGTAGGCCATGACATGAACGCGTCTGAGACGCTCGACTTGCCCCAGATCGGCCGTGAGGATCACATCGGAATTGTATTGAACGCTTTGCGCCGGGGCGCTGTGCCACTTACCGTCGGCCAGTGCCTTGGGTGGCGTCGAGTCCTTATGGGGCGCCGACGATTCGACATCCGCCTCGTAGTTAAAGGGCAGGGCATTCTGCAATGGCGCGACGAACTTGGGTTCAGCGAAGATCGCCTCAGCCAGAGATGACTGAGGTTTCTCGTTGGGTTCGAGCCAGAGTCGATAGGTCGCGCAGAGGTCTTCGCCCAGATAGGGTCGGGGCGCCGCCAGAAAGACACGGGCGCCGCTCTCGGCCGCGGCGACCGCGGCCGCGACGCCGGCTGAACTGCCGCCGACCACGACGACGTCAACGTCGTGAGTTACCGGGATCGTGCGGGCTGATTCCCGGGCGGCGAATTGCGCTGGAATCAGCCTTCCTGCAGGGGACGAGGGCGGCGTGGAGGGCGTGCGAGAACAGCCAGCGGGAATTAGCAGGAAAGCGAGGAGTGTTGCGACGACGAACCAAATGCGCATTGCCATCATGTGAGTCCTTACTTTGGTTGTGGTTACCTCCATATCCCCGCCATTATCCATGCTTGGACGGGGTTTTCAACAGGAATCCAGCTCGTGGAGGGTGGTTCTGGGCGGCGGCGCCCGTCTCATAAGGAAAAAGACGGAAAGTCTGTAACAAACCGGCCTGGGCGGCGTCCAATGGGTAGTGGAGTCGTTGTTGTGGGTCGGTGGAAGGCCGAGTTCGGCGCGCAGGTGAATCTCCTTGCCGAGCGAGGCCCATTTGTGTATAAATGATAGCTGAGAAGCGTGCGGAGGCGGAGTGTCTCCCCATGTACAGGTTGGGTGTTGTCAATAGAATGAGCGAGGGAAGGGTCACGCCATGAAATCCATGCTTTGGTCAGGTCTGACGCTGTTGGTCTTGCTGTGTACGCCGGTTGGAGCGGCTATTTTGCAGGTACCGAGCGAGTATCCGTCGATCCAGGGAGCGATTGACGCCTCCAGTGATGGGGACACGGTGATCGTCTCGCCGGGGCTCTATTACGAGAGGATTAACTTCAACGGCAAGAACATTGTCCTGACCAGCACCGACCCGAACGATTCCCGGGTCGTTGGCTACACGGTCATCAACGCCGATGGCGAAGGCAGCGTGGTGACGTTTGAGAACGACGAGACCCCGCAGGCCGTCCTGACGGGCTTCACCATCACCGGAGGCACCGGAACGCTCTCACCGTGGTCCAGTGATCGGTACAAGGACTACTTCGGCGGCGGTGTCTATTGCCGCAATGGCAGCCCGACCATTACCCGCAATGTCATCACGAACAATACCGTTCCGTATCTGCGGGAGCGCCGGGAAGTGCAGGAGGGCGGCTTCACCTATACCACCTATTTCTATGAGTGGTCGGAAGGCGGCGGGATCTACGCCTCATGGGGAACGACCATCACACACAACGTGATCTATAACAACTCGGCCGAGAACGGCGGCGGGATCTACGCCAACGGCTACGCAATGATCGCCAACAACATTATCTACGACAACTCCGCGGTCTACGGCGGCGGCGCACGCATCCACTACGGTCATCTGCTCAATAACACCATCGTCGGCAACGACGCGAGTCTCGACCCGGACTACGGTTTCGGCGGGAACGTTTATGCAACGTTCCCCTATGACTACACAGGGCTGACGATCGCCAACAACATCATCACCGGCGCCCGCTCGGGCGCGGGGCTCTTCTGGACCAATGCCGGCGGGGATGCGATTCGCTTCAACAATGTATGGGGTAACGAACCGGCCAACTATGCGATGCAGGACCCGCGCACCTACGAGCTGATCTTTGACGGGCAGGCCGACTGGACAGGGCGTGCCGGCAATATTGCCCAGGATCCCATGTTCCTGACCGGTTGGAACGAGCGCTGGCACCTCGACGGCGCCTCCCCATGCGTTAGCGCCGGTGACCCCAATTTCGTGCCGGGGCCCTTTCTTGAGACGGACATTGACGGCGACCCCCGGGTCTTCGCCAATCGGGTGGATATCGGCGCTGATGAACGGATCGGGTATGTCAAGCCGCTTGCCGACGCCGGTGACGACCATCATGTCCTGACGCCCGAACCGGTGACGTTGGACGGAACGAACAGTTATTTCTCCGATCCGGCCGGCACCAGACAGTTTCAGTGGGCGCAGACCGACGGCGCTTCGGTCGAACTCGACGACCCCACTGCCGTGACCCCTACGTTCACCGCGCCATCGGAAGGGTGGTACAAATTCGATCTGATCGTCAGTGACGATTTGCACACCAGCAATCCGGATTCTGTGCTGGTGGTGGTGGGCAACGAGGCGCCCGTCGCGGCGGCCGGTCGGGATCGACTCTGGCCCAGCCCCGGTGTGGTCTTCCTCGACGGCGCCGCCTCTAGCGATGCCGATCCGCCGGATGAACTGACCTACACCTGGACCCAGATCGAAGGGCCCGAGATCACCCTTGACGATCCGAATTCCGCCAGGCCGGTGTTTGAGTGCACCGAGGCCGGCATCTATCGATTTGAACTGGTGGTTCACGATGGCTTCGAGGCCAGCGAACCGGATGAGGTGAAGATCGAGGCGGCGCCGTTCACGGTGGAGGAAGAGCCGTTCGAACTGACCGACTGGGACCAGGGGCGTTTCTATTCGCCGGCCGTCGCCGGCACCGGCGTCGTCTGTGCCCAGGAGGGCGATGACTATCGCAATTGGCACCTCTACTTCGTTGACAGCAAGACCGGCGAATCGCGCACCTTTGAGGGCGGCGCGGTCGAAGCGACCCCCCAGATCGAGGGCGACCTCCTGGTCTGGGCGGCCGGATCGGGCTACTACTGGCAGCCGATCATCAGCAGTGTCTATCTGGCCGATCTCGCCACGGGCGAAAAGGTGACTGTGGAACGCGGCAACGGCGGCACCTCGTGTGGTTATCCCGCGATATCCGGCAACAAGGTCGTGTACCTGCGTCATCGCAACGTGAATCGTGACGACGAGGTCGGGTACAGCAACAGGCCCTACGATATTTGCGGGGCCGACATCTCCGATCCGCTGAATCCGGTTCTGTTCACCATCGCTGAGGAGGTTGGCAAGGGCATTCCCTATCCGCACGATAATTACTATCGCTACAACGAGGGCTTTGTAGACATCGATGGAGACCTCGTCGTCTGGGAGGCCGACGGGGACATCTACGGCGCCGACATCTCGAATCTGGACGACATTCGTATCTTCCCGATTTGCACGGCGCCGCAGCGCCAGTATGACCCGGCCATCTCGGGCAATCTGGTGGTGTGGACGGACGAGCGCGACGACATCGGAGACATCTATGCGGCGGACATCTCGGATACCGAGGCCGTCCGTGAATTCGAGGTGTACGCAGGGCCTGGCTGGCAGTCGCAGCCCGATGTCGACGGAGCCCTCTTCGTCTTCGTCCAGGGCAGCGATTCGGGCGGCACGATCATGATGCGCTGTCTGTCGCGCGAGTACGGCCTGGTGGAGTTCTATCTCCGGGGTTTCTCCTATGGCGCCGGACCTCAGATCGATGGCGGTACGGTCATCTGGCTTAGGAGTGGTCAGGTCTCTGGCACGCGGCTGAATTTCGGCTACGGCCTTACGGACGGTCCGATCGAGAACACCACGACCGGACGGCGCTACGACTACATCCAGCATGCGATCAGCGCGGCCGAAGAGGGCGAAGTGGTCCTCGTTCCCGAGGGTGTCCATCGCGAGAAACTGCGTTTCGGCGGCAAGAACATCACGGTCACGTCCGCTGATCCCGCTGACCCGGTCGTGCGGGCCAACACCGTTCTGACCGGCGGCGGCCAACTCGTTGGGTTCGATGCCGGCGAGACGGCCGACTGTCTCTTCACGGGCTTCACCCTGACGGGCGGCAGTTTCGGCCTGTCCTGCAACACGTCGTCTCCGACGATTAGTCACTGTGACCTGATCGGCAACCGGGATGCGGGCGTTAAGCTCTGGGGCGGAAGCGATCCGACGATCACCCGCTGCAACATCACCGGGAACCGGATCGGGGTGGAGATGTGGGCCGATGTGGCTTCGCGGCGTATCGTGCGCAGCAGTGCGACGATCGAGAACTGCCTCATCGCGGGCAACTGGCGCGAGGGCATTCTCGGTGGCAACCCGAATCTGAACAACTGCACCGTGGCCGACAACCTCTGGCAGGGTCTGGCCTGCTCGTCCCCGGTCGTGAGCAATTCGATCGTGTACTTCAACAACGGCGGCGCCGAGAACATCACCGCGCAGAAGAGCCTGGCCGTCACATACAGCAATGTCCAGGGCGGTGCCGAAGGCGCAGGCAACATCGACGCCGATCCGCTCTTTGTGGCCCGGGGTTCCTGGACCGACACGGGGCAATGGGCCTCCGGCGATTATCACCTTCAGAGCGCCGGCTGGTCCTGGGATGTTCTCCAGGGCGGCTGGGCCTGGGACGAATCGACCAGCCCGTGTATCGACGCCGGTGATCCGGCCGAATCGTTGGGCGATGAGCCCCCTTGTGAGGACGGCGATCCGCTGAGCGAACGGGCGATCAATACGGCCCTGAACATGGGCGCTTATGGAGGCACCGCCGAGGCGAGCCTCGCGCCGCGGAACTGAGTCGGCGCGAGCGTCACGTTTCAGCCGCGTGTCCCGGCCAGCGCAGGGCGTCTCGATCGTACACGGTCGACACCCCGCCCACCGAGGTGGCCCGAACGGTCCGAGAGGGCGTCTGAGCCTTGACAAAGACGTCCTTCGCCCTAGAATATGGACTATGGCTGAAGGGCGTCCATCACGAAAGAGAAAAAAGAAGAAGCCGCATCCCGTGCGGGATTGGTTTCTGTATGTCGCCGTGCGCCTCCTGGTCGTCTTCCTCTATCTCTTCGATGTCGAGACGAACCTGCGTTTCGCCTGTCTTCTGGGCCGTTTGCTTTGGAAGCACTACCACCGCGGCCGCCAAAGGGCGCTCGACAACCTGCGGGCCAGCTTCCCGGAGAAATCGGAGGAGTGGATTTGGAGGACCGGGCAGCGCAGCTTCGAGCATATCGTCATGTTGACGATGGACATCATTTTCACGCCGCGGCTGGTTAAGAAATACAACTGGCGCGAGTACTCCTACTACAAGAACGCCGAGCACGCCAAGTGGTTGATGCAGGAACAAAAGGGCCTGCTCATGGTGACGGCCCACTACAGCAACTTCGAGATCACCGGCTACCTGATGGGGTTGTTTGGTTTTGATCTCTATAGCATCGCGCGGCCGCTGGACAACAAGTATCTGAATCGCTTCCTCTACGGCGTGCGGGAGCGACGCGGCCAGAAGATCATCGACAAGAAGGGCGCCGCCAAACTGATGCCCCAGATCACCGCTCAGGGCAGTACACTGGGCTTCATCGCCGATCAGGACGCGGGCAAGAAGGGCGTCTTTGTCGATTTCTTTGGACGCAAGGCAAGCACCTACAAGAGCATCGGCCTCGTGGCGCTGACATACAACCTGCCGATTGTAATCGGCTACAGCCGCCGGGTGGGGAACCGGTTCTTCTTCGAGCTTGGCGTCACAAGGATCATCTTCCCGCACGAGTGGGCCGACAAGGACGATCCTCTGAACTGGGTCTCCGCCGAGTACACCAAGGCGATTGAGACGTTCATCCGGGAGGATCCGACGCAATACTGGTGGCTCCATCGCCGTTGGAAGAGCCGGCCGAAAGAGGAACGGCGTCAAGCGGCCCAAGAGGCCAAAGCTGCCGAAGGGGCATCCGGATCGTCCGTCCCTCTCGATTCCACCTCGCCCGCCGCGTGCTAGACGGCGGACCGCCCCCACAATGCCTCGGATGGTGGTGCGTCTCTAGTCGTTTGCCTGTCCCGGTGTCGCGATCGTCGCTTGCCAGTTGTTCGGATCGTTCCCGTAGCGCAACGGAGAGAGGCGATTCAGGGACAGACCCAATCCGTCGGCTCCGCGCGGCCAGGGATCGATTCCATCGTTGAATTCCTCGCCGTGCGAACCATCGCTGTAGTTGAGGCGGTCGACCTCGATCCAGTATCGCGTCCCCGCCTCGTCCACGTCGCCCGGCATGATCAGACGAATCTTCTCCCCGCTGTTGGATAGCTTCCCTGAGTTCCATTCCAACACGCGAACCGAGGTCGGAACACTGAACCACCGGCGGACCAGGGAGGCGTCCCGGGCCAGCAGGATGTGTTCGCCGGCCTGAAGTGTCATCGGATCGTTCGCGGGGAACGAGAAGTCGATGCCCGTCTCATCGACAAAGCGCCAGGGCTCAAAGGCGTCGAAGTCGTAGAGCGTGACCGGCCCGCCGCTGATGTTGAGCAGTTCGACGTACTCGGCGTCGCCGTCGCCGGCCGGGCGGTACATGATTTCGTTGATCACGACGGGGCCCACCAGAGGATAGGCGTTGCGCTCGCCGGGGGTCGGTTCGCTCATGATCACGAAGTTGGTCGTGCCCGTGCTCTTGAGATGCCGTCCGAAACTGGCGTTGGTCACGGAGGCCCCGAACGCCTCCTCCAAGTCGCAGTCGGGGAACTGAGCATCGTCGTCCGAGCGCAGATAGAGGACCTCCCCGTTCTCACTCATCCGGAAGGGGCTGTTCACGCCGGGGGCGTCGGGGTTGCCGAACGTCTCATTCTCGTAGAACACAATGTAGTCATTCGGCTCGACGATCGTGCCGGCCGGGACAACGTATTTGTTCGGTTCGTTTTCGTCGTCGCTGAACATCCAGCCGCCCAAATCGACGGACACCGAACTGAGGTTGTACAGTTCGATCCAATCGGGAGCGATGTCGTGCGAGTGGGCGAGCAGTTCGTTGATGATAACGGGGCAGCCGATTCGGCCCCAGCGGTCGGCCAGGATGGCCAGGTCGCGTGCGTCGACGAACGCATCCTCGTTGAGGTTGGCTGTGCCGTTCGGATCGCCCATCCATTGATTGGCGAAAACAGCGAAGTCGAGACCGTCGACGCGACAATCTCGGTTCAGGTCCCCAACCGGGCACTTCGCACAGAGCACGCCGGCAAGAGCGAGCACGAGGACGAACAGTACGAGTGATACTCTCACAATCCTATCTTTCAGTTCCATGTGCCAAAGATTCTCACAGGTTGTCCGTGTCGTCGAAGCCGGGAGAGCCGCCCACCTCGGCGCTCGGACGCCATGCTGCTTCTTCGTTTAGACCACCCAACTCCGTCCCGCCAGGGTCCAGGACGGTCAGGGAGTACCCGACGCCGTCGGTTTCGTCGAACCAGCCGTCGCGGAAACGGAAGCTATGGATGATCTGCCCGGCCGCGTCCTCGAGTTCGACACGCTCGCCGGCGTTGCTGAGTCGTCCGTCATATTGGCCGGCAACGGGCAATCCCGCGCCGTACAGCGCCTCGAAGGCGACGACATCCCTGACGACCAGCACGTACTCGCCCGGCGCCAGTTCCATGCTGGGGAACGTGTAGTCCACGCCATTGGTGAAGGAGACCAGGTTCAGATTGATGGATTCGGAACCGACGTTGGTCAACTCGATGTACTCGGTGTTCGGATCGTCCGGATGGCCCGTCTCTGCCGGGTGGTACATCAACTCACTGATCCGCAGGTTCTCGGCGACTGGCCCCACCGAGAAGGTGACTTCGTTCAAGGCGCTCCAGGTCGCGCCGCGCAGGGCCGCGGCCCTGACCTGAACGCTGCCGGACAACTGGATCGGGCCCGTGTATTCCAGGGCGTCTTCCGAGACGAGTCCCGTATCATCGACCGCCAGCACCGTTTTCGCCTCCATCTCGGCGGCGATCAGAAAGTCGCTGCTCGTGGTCGACGTGTTCAAGCCGTGGATCGCCAGCATGTTGTCACCCTCTTTGAGCAGGGCGATGGCGCCGGAGACGTCGAATAGTTCGAGCCCGCCGGCCTCGTGACTGCCGGCCGCCGTGGAGTTCCATGCCAGGGTTTCAGGAGCGTTGGCCCGCGCTATCTCGACGCCGTTAAGATAGGCGACGAAACCGTCGTCGTACCGCAGTCGCAGCGTCATGATATCGAAGCCGGCTGGATCAGTTCCAAGGGTGAACGGGATACGGATATAGCAACTGGCGTTGCGCTGATACATCGTGCTGCTCACGTCCAGGCTGATCGCTCCCTCGTATCCCGAATTGCGTTCGTACCCAACGCCTCCCGGTTCCCCCTCGATGGACGTCCAGTTCCTATCGTTGAAGAACCCGCCGCCTTTCCAGGCTTCGTCGACATCGCCTCCTGGTACGAGCGCTTTCTTCTTCGCGCCCAGCTCAACCAGCATGGCGGTCGGACTGTCGTCGCCTGCGTCGTCAGCGATTCTGGCGCGGGGGTCGGACCCGTCGAGCGTGTAGTAGACTGCCCCGGCTGCCGCGGACATCGCCAGCGGAAAGCTGTCCGGAACGTGTCCCCCGTGTTGGCTGAACGCGGGTGGGTCGATCGAGGGGTACCAACCGACCGATCGGAGTTGGCCCACGACGGCCTGCACGCGCGTCGGCAGATACGTGTTGATCAGACGACCAATCTCGTTTTCCCAATGTTGTTTCGTGTAGGGGCTGGATCGCTTGGCGTCGCCCCAGCGGGCGGATTCGGCAATGATTGCCATCTCGATCTGGGCGACGCGATTCTCTATGCGGGCGATGGCGACCTCAGCCGTTAGCGGTCCATCGTTGAAGAAGCGGTTGTAGACCCGGTCGGCGAATTGGGTGCGATAGGCCGTATTGGACATGGCCAGCTGCTCGTGTAACCAGTGGGGGTTGAAGTAGCGCCACTGGGCGCCGGCCCAGGTGAAGGGTGTCACCATGTTGGTCTCGCTGCTGCTGACGCCGAGCGTGTGCTCGTTGTCGTGGTGGAACCATTTCCATCCGTCCGGATTCGCGCGGTCGAAGATCGCGTAGCAGTTGTTGGGGATGTTGCCGAAGCGCGAGCCGGGCCCGTCCCGATCGCCCGTGAAGTACTCGATGATCATGAAGTCGATCAGATTCTCCACGTCGAGCAGACGCTCGTACTCAGGATTCGGCGTGCCGTCCGGGTTGAGCCCTTGGACGTGGAGGTAGAGTTCGTGGTCGTCGAAGCCGGCGATGGTCGCGTCGTAGAGCCGCCGATATGCATCATCATCGCCATCGGTCGCCCACATCGAACGGCCCACGCTGCGGTCGGCCTTCATCACGTCGTAGTCGTCCTCGTCGCCGCCGAAGTAGGATTCGGCGTAGGACGCTTCCGAGCGCTCCTGGGTCTGGAAGAGGCCCCAGTATTGGCCGTTGAGGTACAGGTGATAGTACCGGCTGCGCGTGTAGGGATGCCCTAACCGGCCCTGCGTGTCGCGGGAGAAGACCTCGCGGACCATCGAGTTCTGGCTGCTGCCCTGGAAGCTCCACGAATAGTTCTGGCTGGTTCTCAGGTCGACGTTCTCGAAGCGGTCGGTTCCTTCGTCGCCGAAGAGGGGGAACTCCAGCGCGCCGCCATATTCGGCCCGGAACATCAGGCGGAAGGCGTGTTTCGGATTGCTCGTGCTGCGGCTGAATCCGCCGCGGACGCGCAGCCCTGCGTCGATCTGGAAGCCTTCGCTGGCGTCGGGATTGAGCAGTTCAACCGAGACGGGGCGCTCCCATCGGCGTCCTTCGCCGGACGGATGGACATAGATGCCCGTCGAAGAGTCGAACAGATGATCGAGGTCGGTCACGAGCGAGATCGACGGGATCGCCAGCATAGCATCAACGATCTGATCTCCGTATACCGCATGGTTGACGATGTCGGGGTCCATGCCGTAGTCGATGACCTGCCCATTCACGGCGCCGGAGGGCCAGTCCGACGCGGGACGCTGGCCGCTGGACGACTGACGGATGACGTCCGCGACAAAAAGATACGTGCACGTTTTGGTGGCTGACGACTTCCAACCGGTCCTGATGGTCTTGGCCCGCAGGACGGTGGTCTTGTCGATCTGCAGGGGAGTCGTGTAGACTTTCCCGTTGGGGCCGCGGCCCTTGATCTCGTACGGCTCGCTCCCATCGAGCGTGTAGTAGATCGTTGCGCCGTCCGTTTCGGTGGTCAGTTCCAGCGTGATCGGCTCTTCGTAGAACCCATGTCCGATACTGAACACAGGTTCGGCGGCGAAACCCTCATAGATCGCTTCATTCGCCGCTCCGGGAGTAGGCGAGGCGAAGGGTTGCCATTCCTTGCCGCCGTCCGGCAGACGACCATAGGAGATATTCGCCTGCTGGGTTTGGAACTCTACATGGTCGATCAGCGTCTTTCCGTCGCTGTCGAATAGCGCCACCTCGTCCCCATCGGAATCCAGCGCGAAGTTCGTGTGCAGGCCCGAGTCCAGAACATCTCCATCGGCCCAGATGAGGAGATAGCCCCCCGGGGGAACGGTCGTGATCAGGCGGTTCTCGGCTGATACTTGCCACTTCGTCGGGGCCGAGAGGTCGTCCGTCAGGTACATGCCCCCGATGTCCAGGGGGTGATCTCCGCCGTTGTAGAGTTCGATCCAGTCGTCGAAATCGCCCTGAGGGTCCGCGACGGCCGTCGCGTTGGACGCCATCACTTCGTTGATGAAAAGCGGTATCCCCTGGTCGCCCCAGTCGGCGGCAACGACGCCCAGATCGGCCAGATCGACCCGGTCATCCCCGTTCAGATCGGCCGGACTGTCCGGCGGCGCCAGCCAGTGGTCGCCAAGGATTTGCAGATCCCCCGCGTCTACTTGGCAGTTGCCGTCGAGATCGCCGGGAGGGCACTGGGCCCAGGCGATGCCGGCGCAGAAAAGGATCGCCGCTGAAGCCACTCTGAAGTGTATTTTCATCGTATCCTCACACTCCGCCATTGGTTGCTGCCGGTTGACCGCTACGACCGACATGATCGCCCCCCAGGGACGAGATGATTCCCAAGCCAATTCACACTATTCTAACATATTCCCGCCCTCGGAGTCAAAGAAACCGCATTTCGTTCAAGAAATGGCTTGACTGGCGGCCGTGCCAGTGTATGATATCTATATAACTATACACATGCTAGCCAAGTTACGATGATGAAGGGGCTATGCCGAGAATCAACTGTCCATCAAGAGCTGTTGTCGAGGTCTTTTCGGCCGGGGAAGGGGGCTGAATTCGAACAGGGTCGACCATGCAAAACAAACCCAATTGTCCCTATTCCTGGCCGAAAAACGAGGCTCGGGCCGAGAAACGAAGCCAATCGAACCCAATCCAGGTGGTGTGTCTGATGGAGCAAGTGTGAGATGAAACGGCCTCGGATTCTGCTGGCCAATCCGCCGATCTATGACTTTGCGGCCTATGACTTCTGGCTGAGGCCGTATGGGCTGCTCAGCGTCGCGGGCCGACTGCGGGGCAAGGCGGACTTCGCGCTGTTCGACTATCTGGATCGGCTGCATCCGTCGCTGGCCGGTTGCGATCGACTGGCACCCGACCGATGGGGTCGGGGCCGCTTTCCCTCGGAGCGAATTGACAGGCCGGCCTGCCTAGCGAGTATTCCGAGGTACTTTCAGCGGTTCGGCTTGCCTCGCGAGCTGTTCCGAGCCTTTCTGAGCGAGGAGGGGCCTTTCGACTACGTCTTCATCCAGACGATGATGACCTACTGGTATCCGGGTGTGCAGGAGGTCATCGAGGACGTTCGTAGTGACTGGCCGAATGCGCGGATTGTGCTGGGCGGCAACTACGTCACGATTTGCCCCGATCATGCGAAGCGGTTGGGCGCCGATCTCCTCGTATCGGGAACGGATCTGGCGCCCCTCTGGGCGTTTCTCGAAACAGCTCCGGACGAAAGCCAGCCGGGCCTGTGGGAGGCCTATGACCGGTTAAGAACAGGTGTTCTGAAGCTGGCGGAAGGCTGCCCCTTCAAGTGTACGTACTGCTCGGTTCCGAAGGTCTATGGGCGGTTCGCGCCTCGCTCGCTGGAACGGTCCTGGGCCGAACTGGAACTTCTCGTCTCTCAGGGAGCGACGGACGTGGCGTTCTACGACGACGCTCTGCTGTACGACACGGAGCACGTGCTGGCGCCTTTCCTGCGCCGAGTTGTGCGGCAGGGTGTCAGAGTCAATTTCCACACGCCAAACGCGCTGAACGCCCGGTTCATCACCGCCGAGTTGGCGACGCTGATGGTCCAGGCCGGCTTCAAGACGTTCTATCTAGGGTTCGAGAGCCGTTCACGGCGCTGGCAAGAGCGCACCGGGTCGAAGGTATACTCCGAGGAACTGGCCCAGGCGGTTGGCGATCTGATCGCCGCCGGGGCGGCGCCGACCGAGATCACGGCCTATCAGATCGTGGGGCACCCAAACAGTGACGTTCAAGAACTGGAGGACTCGATGCAATTCGTCCGCAGCCTGGGGATTCGCGGCATGCTGGCCGATTTCTCGCCCATCCCCGGCACGCCCGACGGGGAGGCGTGCCGCCAATGGGTGGACCTCGATGAGCCACTCCTGCACAACAAGAGCGCCTTTCCCGTCTTTCGTCTGGACTTCGAGAAGGTCAACCGGCTCAAGGATCTGCAGCGTCAACTCAATCGGTCGCTGGCGTCGACCGGGTCCGATTGATTCGGACCCTGCGACCTGCTATACTCCCGCCCATGACAGAACGCAAGGTACATATCAAGTGTTTCGGATGTCAGATGAACAAGCTCGATACGGCGCTGGTCTCGGCGTCGTTGCGGGAGGCGGGATTCGGTCTGACGGATACCGTCAAGGACGCCGATGCGGTCGTCATCAATACCTGCTCGGTTCGCGAGCACGCCGAGGCGCGTGTGCTGTCGCATCTGGGGCATCTCAAACACCTCAAGAAGCATCGCCCCGGCGTGGTGGTGGCGGTCGTGGGCTGTATGGCTCAGCGTCTGGGCGAGGAACTGCTCGCGCACGATGCGGTCAACATCGTCTGCGGCCCGATCCAGATCCCGAAGATTGCTGAGCTGATCACGGACGCCCTGGCGGTCAACGGCAAGGAACTGGCCGTGACCGAGAAGATTCGCTCGAAGGCCGGTTCGCAGAGCGATTCGCTGGAGCGTTTCGAATCCGTCTTCAGCGGCGACGGCGAGGGGCGGTCTGTGCCGGGGCAAGCCTTCGTGCGGGTGATGCGCGGCTGCAACAACTTCTGCACGTACTGCATCGTCCCCTATGTGCGTGGGCCGGAAGTGTGCCGACCGCCCGAGGCGATTCTGGATCAGGTCAAGCACCTGGCCGATCAGGGCGTCAAGCAGGTGACGTTGCTGGGCCAAACGGTGAACGCCTACCAGTACGAATCTGGCGGGAAGGTCCGTTCCCTGGCCGATCTGCTGCATATGACGGCCGATGTCCCGGGGATCGAATGGGTGCGCTTCGTAACCAGCTACCCCGACCCGGCGTTCTTCGACGACATTCTGCAGGCGATGGTCGACTCGCCCAGAATCTGTAATTACCTCCACATGCCGGCCCAGAGCGGATCGGACAGGATCCTGGCCGCGATGAATCGTCACTACACGGCTTCGGCATATCTAGACCTGCTGGCGCGGGCGCGGGAGGTCGTGCCGGAGATCGCGGTCGCGGGCGACTTCATTGTGGGCTTCCCGGGCGAGGCTGACGAGGACTTCGAGGCGACGGTGGATCTCGTTCGGAAAGCCCAATACCGCAATTGCTTCATCTTCAAATACTCACCTCGGCCTGGGACGACGGCGGACCAACGTCACGCCGATACCGTGTCGGACGAGGTCAAGCAACATCGCAACGTCGCGTTACTGGCGGTCCAGGAAGAAATCAGCGGGCAACTCAGCCAGGCGTTCCTGGGGCGAACGGTGAAGGTGTTGGTCGAGGGGCTCAGCAAGAAGGCGCACGTCAACGCGACCGACGAGGCGGATCATCCTCAGTTGGTGGGCCGCACGTCAACGGACTACATCGTTGTTTTCAACGGGCCGATCTCCCTGGCGGGGCAGTTCGCAGACGTCACGATCGACGACGTCTCACCCCTGACGCTCTTTGGCAAACTCATTGGATAGCCAACTCATCGCGTGACGACGAAGACGGGGCGTTCGCTGACGTCAATCGTGATGCGACCTTTGTCGGTAGACAGGCGTGTTTCTCGGCCGCTCGTGCTCTTCGGCTGGAGCGTGACAAGCGTCACGGCCGACGCATCGGGCAGCGCAAGGGAAGAACCGTTGACCTTGCCTTCGATGGCGGTCGGACACCAGACTGCGTAAACATGGCGCTGTGGAGCCTTGTCCGATCGAAAGCGGTAGATTCGAACGCGCGTGTTGCCCGAGGGAATCTCGCGATCGAAACGCGTCCCGGTGAGGACGTGCCGCAGAGTGGCGACATAGTACCAAGACCGCTTGGGTCGATGGCCGTTCGCCTTCTCATTCGTCAGGCCGCAACTGTTGAACTTCACAGGATTCTCGGCGTTGGCGTCGCGCAACATGAACTGCTGCGCCCGATCGACGCCGGCTGCCGCCAGAGCCAGGTAGGAACGCACGAGCCACTGAGCTTGCACCTCGTCCGGGCTGGACGTTCCGATGGCAGGGGCCCGCTGGACCGATTTGGGGTTCGTGTCATAGCCGAACTCGGAAACCCAAACCTCCTTGCCGGGGAGGAATCGATCCCGCCAGTCGACGATGCGCTGGAACCGCTCGCGCAGACCGTCTTCTTCCGGACTGATACCGATCGTTGGTTTGCCGCTTTGCCCCCCGGCGTCGTTGGAGTAGTGATGCAGGTTGATGACATCGAAGGGCATCTCGCCGTCGCGATGGAAATCGGCCCAGAGCTGCATGGCCTTGAGGTACTCCAGTTCGGGGTTGGCCAGGCCGCCCAGGACGAGCTTCATATTCGGGTCGGCGTTCTTGACGCCTACGTCCGAGCCCATCACGCCGCGGTGTCCGTCGTAGTCGGCGCTGCACATGGCCGCCAGTTCGGTCGGAGAGAAGTAGCCCTCGCGTCCCTCCCACCACTTGTCCGGCTCGTTACAGTTCTCGACGTAGCGGATGAGATTCAATCCGCTACGTACTGGCTGGTCCGCTCTGAGTTTCAGTCGTTGTGGATCGAGGGTTGCGCCACCGTAGCGAGCGGCGAACTGGAACAGGTACGAGGCGTGCGCCGCGTAGGATTCAGGGCGTGCCGGGTCGTCCCCGGCGCCTACTGGCTTGTGGTTCTTGCGGCCGGGGTCGTAATTGACGAGGTAAGGGGCGCAGCCTTGCAGGCAGGGGGACACTTCAATCCCGGCCGCCTTCAGTTGTCGATAGAACTTGTCGAAGTCCCATCCCCAGCCGGCCCCACTGACCCAGCTCGGGCTCCAGGCGATTTCGTGGTCGGGGTATCCGGCGTAGGATGTGTCGGTATTGCCCTCATCCCATTGCCAGTTGTGATACTCGCGCAGGAAACCCAACGCTCCTAGACGGTCCACCGGATCGTCCACGAAGCCATTCGTGCCGATGAACGATTCCATCAGCGGACGCGTGTGCGGCACCGGTTGCGGCGGGGCGGGGCGCTGGCCTCGTGGCGTTCCGTAGAGAATGATCTCGCCGATCTGGGCCCCGGGACTCTGGAACGTCAGCTTCAGGTATCTGGTTCTAAGCTCGGCTGACTGTGCCACCCATTTCCGATACTGCTTGAGTTCGTCGGTGAACACCGTTCTCCAGCGATCGGCCCGGCGAGAGGCTATGGTCAGGCGCCCATTGCCCTCGATGTCGAAGTAGCAGATGTTGGTCAAGTCGTGTTCGACACCCAGGTCGATGACGATCGAGAGTGGATAGTAGAGGTGTTGGTTCTGGTAGCCGTTCGAGTAGCCCGTCTGAACCGTTGCGGCGCTGCCGGCGCGGGGATCGCCCTGCACGTCTTGCTCGTCAACCAGTTCGGTCGCGGGGCGCTGCCCTGAGAGGTTGATGAGCATGTCGGCATTCAACCGCAGACGCTCGGCCGTTGCCGACGGGCCAAGCCATGCCATGAAGACAACGAGCAGGGTCAATCTTACGCCAATTCCCACGCTCTTCATTCCGTCGGTCCTCCTCCGTGATTCCTCGACCTCTTGGTCTTCTCAGCCGGATCTGTGAATCGGGTCTACTCCGACTCGGTCGCTGTGTTAGACGGCAGATCCATCTCGATCTCTTCGTTGGGCCCGGCCTTCTCCAGAGCGGCCGTGACCAGCCTGGCGTACTCTTCGTGCCGGTCGACCAAGGTAAGGACCTCGGTCGTCAGGCAGGGCTCGAAATAGAACGAGGGCAACTCCGGCGTTGGTTGTGGCAGGGTCGACAGCGCCCGAGAATAGGATCGGAAGTACCAGGCCCAGAGTTTGTTGACCAGGTTGTACCTGACCATGCCGCCGTAGACGCTCATGTCGGTGGCTTCCGGTGTATCGGCAAAGGGCCAGGACAACCAGCCGTGCGCCAGACGTCGCGAGGCT
Source organism: Sedimentisphaerales bacterium (assembly GCA_028277585.1). Taxonomy (GTDB): domain Bacteria; phylum Planctomycetota; class Phycisphaerae; order Sedimentisphaerales; family Anaerobacaceae; genus Anaerobaca. The sequence continues at coordinate 12,695 of JANQFY010000188.1, read as the reverse complement.
TCCACTTCGGCCGCGATCCAGCGGCCTTGCTGACCCTCCGTCAGATGGGCGCGGCCCTGGGGGGTGCCTCCCCCGTACCAGCCGTATTCCTGCAGGACGACCGGTTTGCCCGTGTGACAGTAGGCCAGGACGGTCTGCAGGTACTCGATGTTCTTCGTCCAGTTCCTGGACGAGCCAAGGGGCCGCCCCATGAAGGGGTAGAAGTGAACGGAGATGAAGTCGAGCCACTTGGCCTGACGGCGCGGGTTGAAAGCCGAGTACAGGCTGGGGTCGCCAGGTCGCACCACGGGATAAGACCATTGGATATAGCCGACTGTGATCATGTGGGTCGGGTCCACCTTGCGCAGCACGCGCACCTGACGCTCGACCCAGCGATCCGCCAGATGCTCGCGGAACAGTTGCCAGTCGTGCAGTCGGGGATTGTCCTGCTTGGCGGTGTCCTTGGGAACAGCAACGTTCTCGAGGGTCTCATCGGCCTTGAGTTCGTCACCCCAGGCGGTCTTGAGGTCGGCCTGGCTGGGATACTTGGCCTTGAGCCAGGCGGTCCAGAAGGGCTTCCAGGAGTCTAGCGCCCAGGGCATGCTCGGTTCGCTCAGGAGATCCCAGGCCAGGATGGCCGGCTCTCCCTGATAGCGCTGTCCCACCACGGTCCAGAAGTTCTCCAGAGCCCTAAGCGCCTCCTCCCCGGCGAAACGATCCGGCTCCCAATAGGCCGGTTCCCCTTCCCAATCATCGGGGCCGGTCAGGATCAGACGGATACCGGTTCGCCGCGCAATCTTGATGAGCTTGTCGAGCTTCTTCAGCGCCGCCTCATCCACGGTGTCCACATCGGGCTGGAAGGCCGCGGCCGCCAGAAAGACGCGGGCGCAATTGACGCCCAGGCTCTGCATGATCTCGAATTGCTGGGTCAGGCGGCCGGTGTCGAACTGGCTCCAGACCTGGGGAGGCCAACCGACGTTAGGGTCATAGTGGTTGGTGCCCCAGGGTACGAAGGGCTGGCCGGATTCGACCTCGACGAAGCCTTGCCCGTCCGGGGCGGGCGCCACCAGGTCCATCCTCGGTCCCAGCGAACATCCCGTCGCGCTGAGCAGGGCGACGATCAGGGTGATTCGAGCGAGAGGCCGGAACATGGTTTGCAGCGTGCGGCGCCATCCGATTGTCATTCGATTATCTCCGTTGCCTTGACGGTATTGGTTGTGTATCTGCTGCCTGTCTGACGATCCCCCGGTCGCAGCGACGTCAGTAAGCGCTCCACATGTACAGTACCTCGGGCGCGCTGAGTTCGTAGAGTGTCTCGCGGTTGAGTTTGAGCGCGTTCGGGCTCTTGGCCGTGAGCATATCCATGAACGAGAATGGCCGCCGGTACTCGACGACCTGGGCGTCCTGCAGGCCGGCCAGCGTCTTGACCTCTGCAATCGCGTCGTCGAGATAGCCCACCTTGTCGATCAACTTCTCCTGCAGCGCGCGAGGCGCCCCGTAGATACTGCCGTCAGCGAGTTGTCTAACCTGTCCGGGAGTTAGCTCGCGGCTGCGTCCCTCTTGGACGATCTTGACGAACCGTTCGTAGGCCGGGTCGAGTAGACGCTCGTCGATGTAGTCAAGCTCCTCTTGCTTCGGAGCGCGATAGGAACTGGGCCAATCCTTCTTGTCTCCCTTCGCCAGGAAGACCGGCTGAACGCCCAGCTTGTTCTCCATCAGATCCTGGAAGACGAAGTAGCTCATGACCACGCCGATCGAGCCGGTGATGGCGGTGGGTTCGGCCACGATGCGGTCGCAGGCCACCGAGGCGTAGTACCCTCCCGAAGCGGCGACGCCCTCCATGAACGCGACGACCGGCTGGCCCGTGTCTTCCTGATAGCGCTGAATCTCTCGGTAGATGCGATCGCTGCCGGAGATCGTCCCGCCAGGCGAGTTGACGCGGACGATCAGCGCGCGGACACTACTGTCTTTGCGGGCGGCGTCGAGTTGCCGGTAGACATTGTCGGCCTGCTGACTGTGGATCATTCCCTCGACGTTGACCATGACGATCTTCGTGCCGCGCGGGCCCTCCCGGACGACTGCCTGGTCGTAGAACCGCCGGGTCTGGCCGCTGGCGACGTAAAGGACCATGCCGATCAGCATGACGAAGAAGACGACGTTGGCCAGGACGGAGAGGGTGAACAGGATGCCCCAGAAGACGCGCCAGATGCGGAAACGCTTTCGGGGCCTCTCGGGAGGTTGATACGCCGGTTGAGGCGGCGCCGGTGGCGGCGGACTGGACGGGGGTGCGGGATCTCCTTGTCCCGGCAGGAACGAGGACTCCAGGTAGTCGTTGTCTTTGTCAAATCCCATCAAGTGGCTCCTTTGAATAAACCGCCGCCATTATAGGTAGGCCGGCATGCCCCGTCAAAGGTCCACCGTCTCGAATGGAAGATCATTTTGGGCGCCGATCGCGACGTGAAATGGATGGTGGTTCCCTGCCGCCTGGAGGGGGGAGGTTGGCCTACGGGTCGCTGCGAGCCGATCGACTGAGTTGCCAATAGAGTTGCAGCGCGACCAGAACACGCGATCGCTCAGTAACTGATGTACGCGATCCCCTCTTCGTCTGTCCCGGGGTAGTTCAGTGCGACCTGTCCCGTGTTGGCGTTGTAGAGCCAGCCGCTGTCGACCACGCCGGCATCGGTGGCAAAGTCCGTGGAAAACTCGATGTTTGTCTTGTCGTTGTACGGATTGGCTGGGATCTTGACGAGATACGGGCCGTAGAGGAAGGGGTCTGACGCGACCTTCGTGGCGACCGCCTGCCCTGTCAACATGCTTGTGCCGGTCAATTGAAGTTCGAGGTTGGTTGTCGTGGTCAAGGATCCGTTGATGAAGCCGGGCAATGTGCCGCCGTGCTGCATCTTGTACAACTCGATCTGCGATCGCATGGCGTGAAGATTGGCCTTGGCCGATGAGACCTTGGCCTCGGCGGCGTGGCCCTGATAGACAGGTAGCACCAAGGCCCCCAGGATACCCAGGATGGCCACCACCAGCATCAATTCGACTAGCGTGAAACCTCTCGTACGCATGGTTCTGACCTTAGAAAGGACTCTTAGAGGCCCTTGGGCCCGGTTCGCGGGCCTCGGGCGTACAGCCCTCGTGGCTTTACCTATGTAAAGCCTACAATACGATGACCGGGAGGCCAAAAAGAGGAAGGGCAACCACAGCCAGGCAATGTCCTCCAACGTGTTCCTAATCTGCTTTCGCTAAAGAATCGATTCGGTTACGGCCGATAACATCATCGGTAACTCAGGGCCAACGGCGCCCTGGACGGCGAATCAGAGCATGTTCTCAACTGAAAGGAAGGATCGATGATCGGAACTAGGGTGAATCGAATACGGAACTCGCTGACGCTGCTCGCGATATTGGCGGTTGTCGCCCTGACGGCGCTTCCGTGCAGCGCCCAATACGTGCCCGTGGACGGGTCGAATTCCTCGGCTGCGGCCCCGTATATCTTGGATATCGAGACCCCGGCCTATGTGGATGTCCTTAGCGGCGGGTATCTGCAACTGGATCCGGGGGGGTACTCTTCAAGCACGCTCAATGTCAATCCCGGCGGGACGATCACGATTCGCGGCTCGCATGTTCACAATCCCAGTGACACGTATGTCAGCGTTACGGCCGGCGCCAACGCGACGCTCGTTACCGACAGCGCTGCGTCAATCGCGTTCAACGATCCTGTCTCCGGCACGGCTGCCCTGAATGATCCCACCAATCCAACGGCGATCATCGTTGGTGGTACGGGATGGAAGGGCACTCTGGCCTGGACGTTCGATGGGGCAGGCTACGCGCTGAATATCGATACGGATTCCAACATCGCTCTAAACATCCCCGTCGCGGGGGAACCGCCGGTCGTCACGGAAATCGCGATTCCCCCGACGGCGCTGGGTTTCGAAACGAAACTGACGGCGTCGTTCACGGATTCCGACAGCGCGAGCCATACCGCAAGCATCGACTGGGGAGACGGAACCGTCGAATCAGGCATCGATGCGACGGGCGGGATCGTGGCCGCGACGCACACGTACGCTGCGGCCGGCGACGCCTATGAGGTGACGGTCACCGTGACGGATGACACTGATCAGAGCGGTTCGAGCACCGCCTACGCCGCTGTCTATGAGCCCACGAACGGTTTCGCCGCCGGCGCCGGTTGGATTCCCGAAGAGGCGGCCCCGAAGGGCAAGGCCTTCTTTGGTCTCGTTTGCCGATCCGTGTGGTGGTCCGACGCGCCCTGCGGTGGGATGCGGCTGCGCGTCGGTGACATGAAGTTCCGCAGCACGCAGTATGACTGGCTTGTCACCGATGAAGCGTCCGACTTGTCCTGGTTCGCCGGGACCGGTACGATCAACGGTGAAGGGAGCTACGATTTCATGGTTGAGACTGAGGGCGACAGCATTTGGATCACCATCTTCGATCAGTACGATACCGGCGGATTGGTGGAGTTGGGGCGCGGTCGAATCCGTATTCGACAGTGGTAGCACCGGATGCTGCTCCGCAGTCAGAACGGTGACAGTCTCAGAGAACAAGCGAAGGTCGGGAGCATCCGTTCTCGACCTTTGCCTTTTCAGTTCTGGCTCAGGCGGTGCTCGTACAGGGTTTTGCTGACGTCACGGGCGGCGGTCACAATCTCCGGGTAGGGTCGGTCGCAGATGTCGATGAAGCCAATTTGGTAGTTCTCCCCGTCACCGCGTCCGGTGGTTGCCTGGTCCTTGTACTGGAACCAGTGGGTTCCGACAATGTACCGGTTCTTCAGGGCGCCGCGGACGTAGGCGGTGTACTTGTCCGCCCGGTCTTGCTGGTTGGCGGTGCTGCGCAGCCCCGTGTGGAACATGCCTCGATCGAGAGCGCCGAAGTGGAATTCCCCGATGATCAGCGGCAGGTCGATCGCGTCGGGCAGTTGCAGGCCCTCGACACTGTATTCGTACCGGTTGTAGCTGACGACGTCGCAGTACTTCGCCGCGGCTCGGGCCGCCAGGTCGTTGACCCAAGCGAAGCGACACCCCAGATAGAGATGGTTCGGTGCGGCACGCTTCAGTTCCTCGCGGATCGTGGCGAAGTAGGTTTCAGCGGTCTTGGTGTAGAACGCGGTTAGATCCTCGCGGGCCTTGACCATATCCGGCGCCACCTGGCTCTGCCCCATCGCCTCCCAGGACGCGTAGTTCGCGTCCCAGACCTGATTGAGCTGGGCAATCTCCTTGTACTTGGCCTTGAGATCCTCGATGAAGGCCTGCTTGGCGGGTTGCTCGGCCGGCGAGACGAGCGCGGCGATCGCCAGCGAAGTGTCATCGCCCCAGGCTAATTCGTTGTGGACGAAGTAACCGATGCGCCAGGGATCGGCGTTGCTGTCCTTCTGGGAGTCCATCCGCTCGCGCAGCTTCGTTCGGAAGCTGGGGTCGAAGACATCATAGAATTTGCCCCAGTAACCTTCGGAACCCTCCAGTCGCCTGGCTTCGAAGTAGACGGTCTCGACATAGGGGGTCCGGCGCATCTGGTAGATGCGACGGTCGGACCAGTTGGCGATGGTGTTGATACCCCAGCTTCGCAGCCGGCGGTGAGTGATGTCGGCAAACGCCTGTTCGTAGTTCTCGCCGTATTTGCGGCGGAAGTTGGCCCGGCTGAAGTCGTAGGTCCTGTAGGGCGTGTGGTCCTTGTAGTAGCCGTGGGGTGCCCAGCCGCCCGATCCATAGAAGACGGCGAAGGGCGAATCGTCGGTCGGCAGATCCTGGTAGTACTTCTCTCGGTCACTGATCGGGGTAGCGTTGCCCGTACCGACACAATCGATCCCGTGCGACCAGAAGAGCTGCCCGTTGGGATCAACAAGCCACCACTTGTCCTGGTGCTTCTCGACGCGGAAGAAGCCGGTCGCCTTCAGTTCGGGGCCGGCGGTCCAGCCTCCATACCGGTTGCGATGCTTGGGCCCCGGATGCAGGTCCAGGTCCTGCTTCTCGGCGCGACCGTGGGCGATCAGTTCCTCGATCGAGTGGGTCTTGCCGGGCCAGTCCTTGTGAATGTACTGACCGAACTGGTCAATGAACGGCAGGAAGCCTGAGGCGTTCAGAGTCTCAACCCGACCGCTGGCGCGGATGTTGTCGATTTCGAAGACGTGGTCTTCTTTCGGGTGGTTGAGGAACACAATGAGCTGAGTGACATCGGCCGGGTCAAGCGGGCCCGTATGAACGGGAGCGGCACGCATACCGATCAGATTGAGCGGTTTGTCCAGCTTCCAGCGGACGGGGAAGACGCGAACGGTCAGTGACTCGGTTGCCTTTGGCCCGACGGTGAGGTGGCCCGTGACGCAATGCTTGGCGCCGTCAGCGCCCGGGTTGTCGACCCGACAATTCACAGTGACCTTCTTCTCGCCGCAATTGGTGACGTCCAGCGTGATCGTCTCATAAGGGGCCAGATCCCACTTCCCGGCGGGGGCCTTGAGGGTGACGCCGGGCCAGGGGGCTTCGTGTCCGGCCTGGATGCATAAGGCGCCGGCCTCTGTGACACTGGCTTTGACGCCGCTGGTTCCAACGCTGTCGACCTTGAACTCAGGTCCGAAATCGAAGAGCGTCAGCGTGTCCGGTATCTGTGCCGCGCCGGCGCGCGGCATCGCAAAGCACAGACCTGACAAGACGGCCAGACAGGTCATGGCACGAGAGAACATCATAGCGCTATCCCCTTATGAGGCTGATTCAAGGTCTTTTCATCACCAGGAATCCATTATACGCTCTCATCGCTCAGGTTCAAAGTGGATCTGGTAGGCGAATTCGCCCGCGCGAGTCTGGAAGGCAAGCCGATTGCCGGACATCTCATGACTGGCTGTGCGCAGATGTCCCCCTTGACGATCCACCGCAGTGACAGAAAGAACCCGATCGGTCCCGGGCAAACCCAGTTCCTTGAGCCTGATCCCCACCGAGAACGGGTCCAGGTCGGGCAGGGGGGTGACAACCAGGACATTGTCGGATTTCTGCAGACGGAAGGCCCCGTCGGTGACGGCCGGGCCGAAGTCGACCGAACGCGCGATGACATTCCAGTGGGTAGGCAGGGGCGCTTTCGGCTGTTGGACAAGCGAGATGCCGCGGCCTCCTTGCTCGTCGCCTCTCACGACGACTGTACCCAGGCGGAATCGCCTGGTCCCATCGTCTTGCCCGAGCAGCCCGTACCGTGCGCCCGTGCTCGGCTCCCACAGACCCACCAGGATCTCGTACTCGCCAGGTCCGTACTCCGAAGGAATGGTCACGATCCAGTCACCACCCAGTCGCACGGTGCCCTTCCAGCGAGAGGTCGGCGTCGGTAGAGGACCACCTCCCTGAAAGGCGATCTTGTCGGGTCGGTCTGATCTGTCGGACGTGAAGTGCACGAAGACTCGCAAGTCCTTGGCCGGCGCCCGGTAGGCGTGCCAGTCGGTGATGAGCTTGAAACGATTGTCTCCGAGCGGCTCGATACGCACCGCCTCAGGTCGAATCGCCAGTTGGTCGGTCGGTCCGAAGTTGCGGGCGTTGAAGTACCACTGGTCCGGCCCGCGCGATTGCTCGACGGTCACTTGGTCGATCCTCTCAATGCTGGACTCGATCGAGCCGCTCTGCGCCACGTAGCCGAAGGGCGGCAAGATACGATCGGCCACGCGCCAGTCGGCTCGCCCTCGGTTCACATAGACGCGGGCGCCGCTGGCCCAGTCGATGATCTGGCGGTGGATGTCCCCGTCGACGAAGCGTACGTCCGTGATGGTGTCGAGGGCGATGCTGCGGATGAAGTCCTGGGCGAGCCAGTACTTGCGGACGGCGCCGCGTCCAAATCCGCCGCGGTCGATCATCATCGCGTGGCCTTCGAGAATCTCGGCGCTGATGTAGTCGTCGCTCTCGATGCCGTGATCCTGGCGGCTGCGCCCGCCCTGATAGCGCCCCGAATAACCCACTCCGTGCAGGCTGAACTTATCGTGCAGAACGGCGTCGTACCAGGGGACTCGCTCCCAATCCTTGCAGGGCAGCCTGATGCAGAAGCGTCCGTTCTCCGGAGTCAGTTGCAGGTGTTGGCAATCGGCGCCGGCGAGGTAGCCGATCAGTTGGTCGTGTCCGGCTTCCGAAGTCATCGGCGCGTTGTCACCGAGATAGTCCCGGATCCAGGCGAAGGCTTCGCCCCAGTGACGACGGGTCTCAAGCATGGAGTGGAACGCGCCCTGCCTGTCGTAGAAATCGATGCACCCGATGGACGTGAAGACGTCGATGAAGTAGCTCGTCGGCCGAAGGTCGGGCTTGATGAGTTTTAGGTTTCGTTGTAGGAAGGGCATGAACCGGTCGGGGCGCCAGCGGTAGCTCTGGGCGTCGCGCCCTTCGTTCAGCCATGCTCTGATCGGCTGGCCGTCCGGCGTGAAGCAGATCGCGTCGTAGCTGTAGTCGTTGGCGTCGGGGTAGAAGTCGATGTAGTTGTCGTGCAGACCCCAGGGGATATCATGCGCGCCACAGACTCGGGCGATTTGCTGCATGTCTTCCAGATCACCAAGGTTCGGTGCGGGGGGATAGATATCGGGCAAGCGGTAGTCGTATCCCCAACATTGCCAGACGTGGACTGTCAGCAGGGAGTCGGTGAGCCCATAATCGATCATGTTCTGCATGGTCCGGGCGATCTCGCTGTACCGTCCTCCCCAGATGTCGAAGACGAAGCGCCCGGCCTTACGCGCAAGGCCCGGCGAGGGACGCTTGTCGTAGAGGGGGCGGTACTTCCTCGCACAGTCGAACGCGCCGTCTGTGCTGGGCACGAGCGTCATCGTCGCGTCCATGTGGGTGTGCTGCGCGTAGGTCCGGGTGTCCGGATTCACTTCGAGATAGTCCGGCGGATGGTTGGTGGCAACCAACAGAGACAGTCCCTTCTCGAAGTCAAACCCCACGTGGCTGGTCGAGAGGTTGTGCCCGCCGAACCCGGCGCGAAAGGCTTGCGGCTCGACAATGCAATATCCATGACCATAGTAGACGCGCGGCGCTTTCTGGTCGGCCGGCCCGAGGGCGAAGTCCGTGATGCGCTGGGGGCAATCCACTTTGAGGCGCAGGCCACTTTTCTCTGCCCAGATACGCAGGGTCAGGTCGAACCGCTCGCCGCCCAGTTGGAGCGGATGTCTCACCCGCCAGCCGCGATCGGTCTTGTCCCATTGGGCCGGCTTCGTCATGCTGATCGCCGACGGGCCGCGACCGACGGAGTGACCCAGAATGGAGATCGTCAGCCCATCGAAGACGATGGAGCGGTTGCCTTCTCCAATGCCGATCGCGCCGTCGCAGAGACCTGCGTTGCCTTCGATGAAGGCCACTCGATGCCTGCCCTCTAGAGCAAGCATATGCTCAGGACCTTGGCCTGTAGCGATGGCGTGTCTGACGCTCCGGCGGCGCTTCTCTCGATCCTCCGGCGTGCTTGCGGGCGCAGGTCGGCCGGAGACGATCATTGGTTCAGCCCAGTACGCCGAGTCGCAGGTCGTGTTTCGTTTGGGCCCCGGATGGCTCTCCAATCGCAAGAGGACCTCTCGGCCGACGTAATCCGACAGATCGACGCGACCCTCGACCCACTGCTTGCTGTCGGTGTGACGCTCGAAAACGACGTTGTCATCCACCCAGACGCGGAAGGTCACCCCGTCGCTGGCCGGTTCGTTGGCGTGGTGGTCGCGAATGGCGTTGGCGAAGTGCAGTGCGATTGGTTTGGTGTCGGGCAGTTGCACGCGGTACTCGGAGAAGATTGTCCCTCCCCTTGGCTTCCACGGGGGATGGACGGAGAGGGCGTCTCTCGTCGCGCCCCGCGTGATTCGCCCTGTCGAGAGGTGGGCGGAGGATTCTGTCGACATGCCCTTCCAACCGACCGGCATGTAGACCAGGGGGTGGTCGTAGTAGCGCCAGGCAACCCGGTGGGTCTGCAGGGTCCAGAGGGGCAATGCGCCGACACGCGGAACCATCGTGACGGGCAGGGCGGGCGGCTGCGTCGACGAGACTGTTGTCTCTTCGAAGTTGCACGCGAAGATACGCACGGCGTGTGCGGTGCGCATGCGGTCCTGGTCGGTGTAGGTCGCGTAGATGTGAACGGGGTACAGCGCCGAATGAACACCCTGTCCAGCGGTGATTCGGAACGTTGCTCTCTCTATCTGGCCGGGCCCGATCAGGACTGTTCGAGTCTGCTCGCCGACCGGACGCCACTCATCGACGAGGTCATCGATTCTCAGGCTGACCGTCAGCGGCGCCGCGTCGAGGTTCTTCAGTTCGACGTCAACATCGTACGGATGGTCTAATTGTGTGACATCCGGGATCGGGGCGATGAGCAATTGCAGAGGACCTTCCTGCACGAGGTGTCCGTTGAAAGCCATCGCTGATCTCGACCCCAGGATAAGACTGATGGTGACGACGACCAGCAGGTTCACGGCATGTCGGCGCGAATGCGTACCGTTCATGAAGTCCCCTCGTTGCATTCGGTTGACTGGCAGTAGTTCACCGGGACTGGCGCCTGAGATAATACCACATGGTCTCATGATCGCCGGAGAGAATCAGCATGCCCTTGTCCCCTTCATAGGAGATGGGCACGCGTTTGCCGGGGCTTCCGTCAGGGGCCAGGGCATGGCATTCCCAGCGTCCCTTCGGGAGCGCGAGCGTCCCTTCGACCGGCTCGATTCGGACGGGCGCTTCTCCCCAATTGCGTCCGACGGTGCGCCGGTCCGCCGAGAACTGCATGCCGGTATTCTCGCAACGTCCACAGGCGGTGACCAGCAGCCGCGTGTCCCCTCCGAGTTCCGTCACGGTCAAAGCGGCGAACTCGGGAGATGTGATCCGAAGGGCGCCGCGACTGGCCGGCGCGAAGCGCTCGGCGTGACCGATGTAGACCTGAGAAGAGGGGGCGACGACCCGATAGAGGCCGCGTCCCTCAGTGTCCACGTTCCAGGTCAGCTCCGGCGTGTCACCGGCAGGCGCCCCCGTCGTTAGCAGTCCATCCCCAAAGGAAGGGATCAAGATCGCTTCGAGCATGCCCATCCGCGTCGCGCCGCCGGCCCGATCCAGGAGGATACTCAACATATCTCGGTCGTGCCGTTGATGGAACAGAGCGACGTCCGCCAGGTGGTCCCATGACTCCACGAACGGCACGGCTCGCGGCGGCCCGAGTGGCGCCATCCCTCCCTCGCAGAGGATACTAGCGCCGGCCCGCATGAAGCCCCACTTGCCCGGGTTGGTGTCGATGTCGAAGAAGCTGCTGAGGTGCTCGCGATCCCAACTGTCGCCACTGTGGGAATAGGTGTAGAACCAGACGCCGTCCCAGTCCTGAGCGGCGGCGAAAGACGCCATCATCGGGACGCACTCGGCCTGCCCGTCCATCGGGGCCGGGTGATTGTATTCGCTGACGGTGAAGGGCTTGCCCGCCATCCGCTCGGCGGCCAGCCTGAACAGCGTCGCCTCGTTCGGGAAGTTCGTCATCGGCTTCTGCTCGACCGTCCAGTTGCCCTGATCCCAGGGCCGCCCCGGGAACCGCGGGTGCTGCCAGTACGCGTGGGCGTCGATGAAGTCCATGTCGCTCTGGGCGTAGAGTCCCAGCGGCCCGAAGACGATCGTGCCGGTGATAAGGGCGTCGCAGTTCAGGTCCTCCTTGATGAACCGTTTCATCTCGTCGAAATAGGCCTTCTCCGTCTCGGCCAGGAACATCATGCGATCCAGGATACGCGGCTGGCTCTCGTTCTCCTGGAAGAGTTCAATATTGCGGGCCGCCAGGGACTCAGCATCGGCCAGCCCCACCTGACCGCCCGGACGAAGCGCGACGCGGGCCAGATAGACGGGAGCGTCGTCGCCTCCGAAGGCGAAGCTGACCCGGGCGTTGTCGTCATCGCCTGTTGCGACAAAGCCAAAGCTGAACTCGGCCCATTCTTTGCCCAGATCCACCCGTCGCGATAGGCCCAAATTCCCCCACGGGCTGTGCGCCTGGCCCACGCTGCAACGGATCGTCCGCGCGCGGTCGCTGGCGCCGGAGAACGAGACGGTGTAGTAGCGTCCCCGCTCGAGGGCGAAGCCCCCTTGGGTCAACTGCAGGTGCCACTCCGTTTCGTTCGCCTGGGTGATCTCGATCTGGATCGCGTCACCGGGCAGATGCCGCGGTCGCGATAGCGAGGCCCGGCAACCCTCATGCTGCTCCAGGTTCCAATGGGCAGGGGCAGCCCCGGTGCTGTTGCGTTCGCTGAACCCTCCGTTTTGCAAGAGGTCCTGACCCAGCGGCTCCGTTCCGTCGGACCAGGCGGTCCGCAGAGCATCGTCTGAGGCGTAGCGTTGTCGCAGCCACTGATTGAACTGTCCCCGGAGGATGTTCTCATAGAATTCAGGCAAGCCGCGCAGCGTCTCGTCACCGTTCCACATGAAGAAGCTGTCTTCGTTGGTGATCTCCACGAAGGCGATTGCCGGATCATCGGCATAGCGAACCTTGCGATAGGGATTGACATGGTCCAGAAGATCTCGAGCGAATTGCTTCTGCGCGTCGACCAGAGCGGGCGTGAAGATGCCGGCGATCTTGTCGTAGCTGCTGTTGGTTTCGGGCAGGCCCAGGTACTGGCTATGGGCGCGACCGACATGGAGATTGATGTTGATCCAAATGCCGCGCTGGGCCAATTCACTGATGAAATAGTCGAGCCGGTCCAGGGCCTCCGGCTCAATGGTGCGGCCGTCCTGGGCGTTCCAGATGCCGCGGGGCCA
>JANQFY010000363.1 GCA_028277585.1 Sedimentisphaerales bacterium | reverse complement strand
ATCCCCACTACTGGCTCTGGATGGGCCGCGGCTGGCGCGGCTGGGTCAAGCCCTATCTGGGCGGTGTCGCCGATGCGAACAACCCCTCCGTGCTCCTGTGCCCCGAGGATCGGGCGGACCCCGAGATGTACGAATCGACGAGTTACGCGTACTCGATGGCGTTCTATCATAGCCCGGACCAGATCGACACGCTCAACAGCGCGGCCGATACCTACAGCAATCCTCTCCCGTCGCGACCTCAGCGGGTCGACAATGTCGCGACGCCGGCGACCAAGATCCTGCTCGGCGAATGGGCCAGCAGCCACGCCCGCGTCGACGAGGAGAAGGGCTGGTGGAACTGGCAGGGGGCGCGGAACTTCCTGTTCGCCGATCAGCATGTGGTCTTCCTGAAGGCGACGGAGATCAAGCCCGCCCGAGACGAACTGCCCGACGCCAACCTGACCTTCCACGGCATCAAGGGCTCTGATATCGAGCCGTAGCGCCACTCGATCTCCCGGCCTTTCACTGACGTGAAGATCGGGTCCGTTTGGCCCTGTCTTTCCGCTGGATCCCCGTTCTCAGGACTGAAAACGGGGAAAACGGGCCTGTTTCGCAGAATTGCACTCCCTAACCGCCCGGGCTGCTTCTGGCCTGTGGGTGCGCAACTGCCAGTGCGCCAGCGTGGCATCGTCAAGCTTGCTTGGCGGTGGTTGAACGAGAATCTGTCCTGTCCCCCCTCCCAGAGCCTTTGGTTTCGAGGACGCCGCACGCTGCGAAATCCCGGGTCAAAGAGCAGGACCCCTCCATTGATGATATCTGGTTCCGCTCCTTGAGCATCTCGAGCTGGAGTGTTACACTCGGCGGCAGGCGTTGAGGCCGTGAATCCCATCCACGAGAACTGTTTCCGGAAGCTGCGACAAATGAAGACCTTTCGACTGTGGGCAGTCGTTCTACTAGCCGTGTTGTCACTGGGGCAGTCGACCGTCTGGGGCCAAGGGGCCCGTTCCGGCAAGAAGCCGCCGTCGACCTACTGCAATCCTCTGAACCTCGACTACACGTACGCCATTGTGAATTCCCACAAGGGTGTTTCCTACCGGTCAGGCGCCGACCCGGCGGTGGTGTCGTTTCGAGGCGAATACTACATGTTCGTTACTCGATCGATGGGTTATTGGCGCTCCCGCGATCTGGCCACTTGGAGCTTCGTTAGGCCGGAGAAGTGGTATTTCGAGGGGTGTAACGCCCCGGCGGCGTACAACGACCGGGATTCTGTGCTCTATGTCACCGGCGATCCGTCGGGCGTGATGAGCCTGCTGTATACCGACAATCCGAAGAAGGGGGACTGGAAGTCGGTCCCCGCCATCCTGTGGGATCTGCAGGACCCCTGTTTTTTTATCGACGACGACGGCCGGGCTTACATCTTCTGGGGCTCCTCCAACACCTATCCCATTCGAGGTTACGAACTGGACCCGGAAAATCGCTTCATCCAGAAGTCGGACACGGTCGAACTGTTCACGCTGCACGAGGGCAGGCACGGCTGGGAGCGCTTCGGGGACAACCACGATCACCCGAATCTTCGGGGCTACATGGAAGGCGCCTGGCTGACCAAGCACGACGGCCGCTACTACATGCAGTATGCCGCTCCAGGCACCGAATGGGATACGTATGGCGACGGCGTGTATGTCGCCGACAGTCCCCTGGGGCCATATCAGTACGCTCCGAATAACCCGATCAGCTATAAGCCCGGCGGGTTCATCAATGGGGCCGGCCATGGCAGCACGGTGAAGGGGCCGGGAGGGCGGTACTGGCATTTCGGCACCATGGCGATCTCCGTAAACTACAAGTTCGAACGGCGCGTGGGGATGTTCCCCGCCCACTTCGATGCCGATGGGCTCATGTACTGTGACACCGCCTATGGGGACTACCCCCACTTTGCCCCGTCCGAGCCAGGTCGAGCGGGGGAGTTCGCCGGCTGGATGCTGTTGTCCTACCGCAAGCCGGTGCGGGCGTCGTCGCATTTGGAGGGGTTCACCCCCGATCGTGTGAACGATGAGGACATTCAGAGCTTCTGGGTGGCCGAGAGCAACGACGACACGCAGTGGCTCCAGATTGACCTTGAGGACGTGTTCACCATCCGGGCGCTGCAGGTCAATTACCACGACTACCGATCCGACATATTCGGCAAGCAAGAGGGGCTCTACCATCAGTATGTGGTCGAAGGGTCGATCGATGGCCAGGTGTGGCGCATTCTCATAGACAAGCGTCTCAATGACTCGGATGTCCCCAATGACTATGTCGAACTGCCGGACGACAGCCAGGCTCGGTTCATTCGCTTCCGGAATGTGCACACGCCGACTCCCTATCTGGCGATCTCAGGACTGCGTGCTTTCGGCACCGGGGCGGGGCCGAGACCTCCGGCTGTCAAAGGGCTGCGTGTGGAACGCATGATGGATCGGAGGAATGCGACGCTGGCCTGGCGACCGCAGACGGATGCTCAGGGGTATACGGTCCGATGGGGCATTGCCCCGGAGAAGCTGTATCATTCGTGGACGGTGTACGACAACGATACGCTCGAGATCAGGAGCCTGAACGTGGATCAGCCGTATTACTTCACGATTGAGGCTTTCAACGAAAACGGGATATCCGTGCCTTCTCACACGCCTGCGGCCGAGTAATGCGATCTCCAGCCGGGGAGTTCGGCCGTTCCGAATCCCCGGCGGCTTTCCGTCTCCCTGCGCGGCTACCTTATTCGATGCCCAGGACCTCGGGCATGGTGTAGCGGCCGGGGGCTTTGCCGGCGAGCCATTGGGCGGCCAGGACGGCGCCGCGGACGAACGTGTCGCGGCTGTGGGCGGTGTGGTTGAGCGTGACGGTCTCTCCCAAGGTGCTGTAGAGGACCGAGTGGACTCCCGTGATGTCGCCCGCTCGGAGGGCGTGCATGCCGATTTCGCCGCCTTGCCGCAGGGCGTCCTTGCCGTCGCGCCCATGGGTCAGGCAGGCGGGGAAATCACGATCGGTGGCCTCACAGATCTTCTCGGCCAGGGTCAGGGCGCTGCCGCTGGGAGCGTCCTTCTT
Organism: Sedimentisphaerales bacterium; assembly: GCA_028277585.1. Lineage (GTDB taxonomy): Bacteria > Planctomycetota > Phycisphaerae > Sedimentisphaerales > Anaerobacaceae > Anaerobaca. Next base: position 29,624 of record JANQFY010000363.1, on the reverse strand, counting down.
GAACCGGTGGTGCTGCTCAACGATCTCGATGTCGTAGTCGGGCCCGAGCATGCTCGCGGCCTTGCCGACCAGAGCGAACAGTACGTTCATCCCCACGCTCATGTTGGTGCCGTAGATAACCGGGATCTGCCGGGCGGCTGCTTCGATCGCGCCTTGCTGCTCAACGCTCAGGCCGGTTGTACCCATCACCAGGCCGGCTCCCTTCGCCCGGCATTGCTCCAGCGTCTCATCGGCGCCTTCGGGCAGGGAGAAATCGATCACGACGTCCGTGGCGGCAGGCCAGGCGTCGGCGATTGCGACTCCCAGCGCACCGGCCCCGACCAGCAGGCCCGCATCCTTGCCGATCTCCGGGTGGCCGGCCGCTTCGACGGCGCCGACGATATCGAACTGCCCGGACTCGGAGGCCAGGGCGATGATCCGCTGGCCCATGCGGCCGGCGGCTCCCACTACGGTGAGTTTCGGTTTCATGCTACACTCCTTCGCGGTCAATGTCGTGGACTTGCGGGGGGGCAATATACCCGGCGCGGGCCCGATTGGCAAGGTGCAAAATGGTCGATCTGATGCTGTGCAGCAAATGGCGTGCCCGCCGCCGGTTGTGGGGCGGGGCTCAAGGCCCCCAACATATGGTGGCTGGCGGCATGCCGGTTCGAGACGTGCCTCAGGCGGCGTTCGCCGCCAAAAAAGGGCCAAAATCCGCAAAAAAATGGTTGCTCGGCGCGGATGTGACGATTAAGATGTTACATTCGATTGTGGAGATTCATAGCTGCCGTCAAGGTAAAGCTGAGGTATAACGACATGCTTGTGATGGGATGTGTGACCAGTGCAGCGGCGTGAAGACGCAACCAAGGGCTGCGCGCTCGCGCCGATGACGGCGGTGGAATCGAAGTTTTTGCTTCAGGATCGTGGCGCCAACGAGGTTGATGGTGAGGTTTGGCCGTTCCATGCGTGGAGCGGGCCATGCCTGTGTCGGAGGCAACTGATGTAGGCAAAACGCAGATGACAACCTCGGTGTGGCCTGGATGTATTTTGAAGTGGAAACTGATTGGGTTTCCACTTTTTTTTGCTCTTTTTTGGGCTGCCTTTTTCGCCGGCGGAACCGAGCGGAATGGACGAGTGACAGACTCAGTCATCAGCCCGTACGGCAGGCGTTGTAAGGCAGTTTCTATTTGGATGAGAAGAGGCCTATGAACCAGGAATTATTGAGGATTGTAGAGAACATCGCTCGCGACAAGAATATCGACAAAGAGTCGATATTCGTGGATCTGGAGGAAGCGATGATATCGGCAGTTCGCAAGCACTTTGGCGATCCCGATAGCGAGATCATCGTGCGCATCGATCGCAGTTCCGGCAAGGTCGCGGCGTTTCGGGATGAAGAGCCGATCGACATCCGGCGTTTGGGGCGCATTCCTGCTCAGACGGCCAAGCAGGTCATGATTCAGAAACTCCGTGCTGACGAACGAGACAGCATCTACAGCGAGTTTGTGCAGCGCAAAGGACAACTCATCAGTGGTTCGGTGGTTCGCTATGAAGGCGGGGCCTTGGTGGTCAATCTGGACCACTGGGCTGAAGGCCTGATGCCGAAGGGCGAGCAGATCATGGGGCAGACCCACCGCCCCGGCGAGCGCATTCGCTGTCTGATCCTGGACGTGAAGGAGACCTCGAACCAGGTCAAGATCATCCTGTCGCGGACGCATCCGGATTTCATTCGACGTCTGTTCGAGTCGGAAGTGCCGGAAATTGCCGAGAACATCATCGAGGTCCGGGGCCTGGCCCGCGAGGCCGGCTACCGCAGCAAGGTGGCGGTCACCTCGCACGACGACAAGGTCGATCCCGTCGGAGCGTGTGTCGGAGTCCGCGGCAGCCGGATCAAGAATATCGTCGACGAACTGGGCGGCGAGAAGATCGATATCGTTCGATGGAATGACTCATCGCAAATCCTGGTCGCCAACGCTCTGATGCCGGCAAAGGTCAGCGAGATCGCCCTGTGCTTCGAGCTGGGCCGTGCGACCGTGGTGGTCGAAGAGGACCAGTTGAGCCTGGCTATCGGCAAGCACGGCCAGAATGTGCGCTTGGCGGCCCGGCTGAGTGGTTGGGACATCGATATTCTCACGCCGGATGAGTACAACCAGGGCATCGAACGCCTGGCGACGTGCGTCAAGAGCGTCGAAGGAGCCGATGACGTCCTCGTGGACAAGCTGATCGCCCTGGGGATCATCTCCGTATTGGACCTGGATGATGTGGGGCCCGAGCCGCTGGTGGCGGAACTGGGCCTGGAGCCTGATTTCGCGGAGCGACTGCTGAGCGGGGCTGACAGTGCCGCCAAGGCGCTGGCGGCCGAGGCTGATCAGAAACAGGCCGAGAAAGAACTGGCGCAGCAGACCAATGGTCCCGAGACGCCTGAGCAAGACCGAGAACAATAGTACGTGGAGGTCTCTTGGCTACTACAAGAGTCTATTTGTTAGCCCGTGAACTCGGTGTGAAGAGTTCTGCGATCGTAAAGAAGTGCCAGGACGAGGGCCTGGACGTGAAGAACCACATGTCGGCCATCTCCGCCGGATTGGCCGCGACTATTAAGGAGTGGTTCAGCGAGGGGGAGAACGTCACCACGGTCGAAGTGAGCAAGAAGGTTGACTTGTCTGAGGTCCGCGTCAAGAGACCGAAACGTACGAAGGTGGTGCAGGTTTCGCAGGAATCCGAGTCGGAAGACGGCGATTCGGTATCGGTCGAAGCGGCCGTGGCGGAAGCCGAACCCCCGGCCGAGACCGAAATGGCGGCGACCGAGGACGAGACGATCGTCTCGGTGGAAACCGGGCAAGTTGCGACCGAAGAGCTCGAAGAAGCGCCCGCGGTATCCGAAGCCGCTGAGGCGGCGCCTGCCGTTGCTGAGACGCCTGTCGTTGAGACGCCGGCGGCTGCAGCCCCTGAGCCCGAATCTGAAGCGGAGCCTGAGCCCGAAGCTGAGCCCGAGCCGGAACCTGAGCCGGAGCCCGAACCGGAGGTTCTGCCCGCCGGTCCGATGCTGGAGAAACCCAAGCCGGCGGTCTTGAGTGGCCCGCAGGTTGTCCGTGTCGAAGCGCCTGAACCACTGAGTCGACCTCGCTCGCGTCCGCGTCCGCGCCGAACCGGTGCGGTCAGCGAGCCGCTGATGGGCGGAGGCCGAGGTGGAAGCGCAGGCGGGGGCGCTCCGGCGCCGGCCAGCGATGCCGGTAAGAAGCACGGCAAACGTTCCAAGGAGCGCACCCATGGGCGCCGCAAGGGCGAGCGTGAGGACGAGGCGGCCCGCAAGGCCAGGGCCCGAACCAAACTGCGTGAGCGGGATATCGAAGAGCGACGCGCCCGACTCAGCGCAGCCGGCGGCGAAGGGCTGCGGTTGCGGCCGTCGCGGCGGATCACTTCGAAAGCCGAACGCGAAGCAGCGTCGGCCATTCGGCCGGCGACGGCGACGGTTAGTGAGCCGATCACGGTCAAGAGTCTCTCGGCCGCACTGGCCGTTAAGGTGACCGAGATCATTGGCAAACTGATGCAGCAGGGCGTTATGGCCACAGCCAATCAGGCGATCGGCAGCGACGTGGCCGAGATGGTCGCCCTGGAGCTGGGCACCGAACTGATCGTCGAGCGCAAGGCGTCCCAGGAAGAGGAGATTCGCAAGGAGTTCGAAGAGCGTGAACGCACGCATCTGACGAAACGCGCCGTGGTGGCAGCCATGCTTGGGCACGTCGACCACGGAAAGACGAGTCTTCTGGACAAGATCAGAACCACGCAGGTCGCTTCCGGCGAAGCCGGTGGGATCACCCAGCATATCGGCGCCTCACAGGTCAGTTGGGACGACAAGACAGTGACGTTCCTCGATACGCCGGGGCACGAAGCGTTTACCGCGATGCGGGCCCGAGGGGCCAACATGACGGACATCGTCGTGCTGACGGTGGCCGCCGACGACGGCGTGATGCCCCAGACGATCGAAGCCATCGCTCACTGCAAAGCAGCGGGCGTGCCGATCATCGTGGCGCTGAACAAGATCGACCTGCCTGGTTGCGATATCAACCGGATCTACGCCCAATTGTCCGAGCATGAGTTGACGCCGGCCGAGTGGGGCGGTGAAACGGAAGTCATCAAGACCAGTGCAACGACCGGTCAGGGGGTCGAGGACCTGCTCGAGGCCCTGGACTATGTCGCCGAACTGATGGACCTCAAAGCCGACGACACGATTCCCGGAACGGGATGGGTGGTCGAGGCCAAGATGTCGGCCCAGCAGGGGCCCGTGGCGACCGTCCTGGTCAAAGAGGGCGTCCTCTCGCGCGGCGATGTCATTCTGGCCGGCGACACCTACGGGCGCATCAAGATGATGAAGACCAGCGCCGGTAAGAAGACGAAGACCGCCAGCAGCTCGATGCCCGTTGAGATTACGGGGCTGAACGATGTGCCCCAGGCGGGAGACCGGTTCTACTGCCTCAAGGACATCAACCGGGCCAAGGCCGCGGCCGAAGAGAACAAGCTGCAGGCCCGGGAGAAGTCGCTGGCCGAACGGACCCAGGTTACGATGGACAACCTGTTCAGTCAGATCGAGGCCGGGAATGTCAAGGATCTGAACCTGATCATTCGAGCCGACGTTCAGGGGTCGGTCGATGTCTTGAAGAAGTACCTCTCGGAACTCAGCGTCGATGAGATCCGGATCAATATCCTGCAGGGCATGCCGGGCGGCATCACCGAAGGTGACGTCATCCTGGCCGAGGCGTCCAACGCCATTATCATCGGCTTCAATGTTGTAGCCGATGAACGGGCGGCGCGGCTGGCCGAAGATGAGGGCGTCGACATCCGGCTGTACAGTGTGATCTATCGCATCACGGAAGACCTGAAGAAATCGATGGTTGGTTTGCTGGAGCCGGAGGAGCAGGAGAAGACGCTCGGCCGGGCTGTGGTCCGAGCGACCTTCAAGGTCTCCCGTATCGGCACCGTCGCAGGTTGCTACGTGAGCAATGGTGTGGTGACCAAGAACGCCAAGGCGCGGCTGATTCGAGACAACATTGTCATCCGAGACAACTTGTCTCTCGATTCGTTGAAGCATTTCAAGGACGATGCGCGGGAAGTGAAAGCCGGGTTCGAGTGTGGACTCAAGTTGACCGGGTTCGATGATATCAAGATGGACGATGTCCTCGAATTCTATGAGATCATCCAGGTGGCTCGAACCCTCGATTCCTAGGAAGACATCGTCAGAGGTCTCGGAAGAAAGACGCCGCGTTATGCCTACGCGAAGGCAGGAAAAGATAGCCCGTGTCGTGAAAGAAGTGGTCAGCGAGGCCATCGTCAGTCACCTCAGTGACCCACGTATCACGGGCATTGTCACCGTCACGAAAGTGGAGATAGCGCCCAATCTGCGTAGTGCGGAGGTCTATCTGAGCGTCCTGGCTGACAACGACGGCGCCAAGAACAGGACCTTGGCGGCTGTTCAGCACGCCGGCCGGCGCATTCAGTCGCTGTTGGGGGCTGCGCTGGACTGTAAGTTCTGCCCCATTTTGCACTTTCATCGCGACGAACAGTTTCAGAAGACATTGGAGACCATGAGGCTCATCGACCAGGTCGCGAGCGAGTTTCGGGATCAGGAGAGTGAGCCGACCGACCAGCGCCCTGCCGGCGCCGGCGACGCCGAATCGGATGGGGACGGGTCTTCGTATCTGGAAGGGCTATGAAAAACAGCAAGGAATACGGCCAGAAGTTGCAGAAACTCTATCGGGGCCTCAAACGCGCGCATTCCAAGAAGATCGAGCACGTCGCTTTTGACGATCCGATCGAAGCGTTGATCGGCGGGATCATCGGAGAGCATTGTACCGAAGCGGCCACGACGCGCGCCATGAAGGGCTTCCGCGAGACATTCGTCGACTGGAACGACCTGCGGGTCTCGCGCGTCGAAGAGATCGTGGAGGTGCTGCGGGAGGACAACGCGACGAGTCGGACGGCGGCGTTCTCGTTGATCACGGCGCTGCGGGCGATCTTCGACGAATACCACACGCTGAGTTTGGTGCCGCTGAAGAAGATCGGCAAGCGACCGGCCAAGCAGGCGCTGGAGTCGTTGGAGGGCGTGGGCCATTTCGTGGTCAGCTACTGCATGTTGACGGCGCTGCAGGGACATGCCATCCCGCTGACGGAAACGATGGCTTCCTACCTCCGCCAGAACGAAGTGGTGGACCCCGAGGCAGACGCGCATGATATCGAGGGGTTCTTGACACGACAGGTGGCCGCCAAGAACGCTTACGAGTTCTACAGTCTCCTGCGGCAGGAAAGCGAATCGGCCAAGCCGGCCAGAAAAGTGGCCAAGAAGAAGACCACCCGAGCCAAGAAGAAGACCACCACCCGAACTAAGAAGACGACCAAGAAAACGACCAAGAAAAGGAAAGTCGTGAAGGCCAAGAAGTGACACATCCATATCGGTCGCCCTATGATGTCACGCCTGTCCCGCTACGACGATTGAGATGATGAAGACAAAGCAAGAGAATGTTCTGAAGCTGGGTATCCCCGCGGGGAGTCTACAAAAAGCCACCAACGCCCTGTTCGCGCGGGCTGGTTTCGATCTATCCGATTCCAAACGAAGTTACTTGCCGGCCATCGACGACGCCGAGATCCAGCCGATCTGCCTGCGCGCCCAGGAGATGGGCCGCTACGTGGGAGACGGCGTGCTGGACGCGGGCATCACCGGCTACGACTGGATCACGGAAAACGATTGTGACGTCATCGAGGTCTGTGAACTGGCTTACAGCAAAGCCACCAGCAATCCCGCCCGCTGGGTCTTGGCCGTGCCGAATGAGTCCGACGTGCAGAAACCCGAGGATCTGGCCGGCGGCATCGTGGCGACCGAGCTGGTCGGCGTCGCCAAGAAGTACTTCGCCGAGAAGAACATCGACGTGAAGGTCGAATTCAGTTGGGGAGCGACGGAGGTCAAGGCGCGTCTGGTCGATGCTATCGTGGAATTGACGGAGACGGGCAGTTCGCTGCGGGCCAACAATTTGCGCATCCTCGACACGATCATCGTCTCGACCACGCGATTGATCGCCAACAAGGACGCCTGGCAAAACGATTTCAAGCGCGAGAAGATTGAGAACATCTCGATCCTGCTCCAGGCCGCCATCGAAGCGCGCAGCAAGGTCGGCCTGAAGATGAACGTGAAGAAGACGGACCTGGACGCCGTGCTCAAGATCCTCCCGGCCGAGAAGAGCCCGACAGTCTCCAGCCTGGCCGATGCTGACTACATAGCGATTGATGTCATCATCGAGGACAAGATCGAACGCGCTCTGGTGCCGGCGTTGAAGCGGGCGGGAGCTTCGGGGATCATCACGTATCCGCTGAACAAGGTTATCCATTGACAGCACCGCGCTGGGAGGGCGCCGTGTCATTGCCTTGAAGTCGCCTTTCCGCCTGCGGGGTATCCAGTAGAGGTGTTTGGGAGCGGCTTATGACGAGGAACGGTCGACGAACGGTTCTGTTGCTCATTCTGGTTCTGCTGGGCGTTGCGGCCTTGCTGATCTCCTGTCGGTCTGAGACGGACGAGGTTGCCGCCGATGACGCTGCGACCTCTGAGGTCGTAGCCAGGATTGGCGACTATGCAATCACCAAGGGTGAGTTGAAGGAGCGTTTGGCTCAGGCGATTCGACCGCAGCGGGATGACGCTGGTCTTCCGAAGCCGCCGGTGACGCCGGAAAGCGCACTGCGGACCCTGGTTGCCGAGAAGGCGATGATCATGGAGGGGCGCAAGTCCGGGCACCTGGATGACGCGATTCTCAGCGCCTCAGTCGGTCGCGTGCGACGGCGGCAACTCATCCAGTTGCTTCTGACCGACTATGTCACCAAGAATGTCCCCGTCACGGCGTCTGAGATCGATCAGGAGATTCAAGCCGATCCGAATCTGACGCGTCAGCAAGCGGAAATGAAGGTGCGGTCCACCCGAGCGACTCCCGTGGTGGAGCAGTACTATGCCGATCTGTTGAAGAAGTTCAAGGTCGAGAAAGTCAAAGAGAACTTCGCCAAGGCGTCTCAGGTGCATCACCGCCTGGCGACACGACCCGTCGCGCCGCGTCAGCGCGGCATGTACTGGATTACCAACAAACAGATTCGCACGGAGCTGAGCGAGGAAGAGAGGAATCTTCCGCTGGTGCGCTATGTTGGGGGGCAGTTCACTCTGCTCCAGTGGTTCCAGACCCTTGGTGAGATGGCCCCGCCGGGACGGCCGAAGAACCTGAGCCGTCCGGAAGGTGTTGAAGGGCTTCTGGACCGTGGACTGCGGCCGGTCATCTTCGAGGTCGAGGCGGTCGACCAGGGCTATGACAAGAACGAGGAGTTTGTTGCCGAACTTCGCAAGTACGAAGACCGGGTGCTGTTGGGCAAGGCGAAGACGGATAAGTACAAGGAAATCGAACAGCCGACGGACGAGGAGATCAAGGCCTTCTTCGATGAACACCGGGAGAAGTTCGCCAAGCCCCCGTCGGTGAAAGTCGAGCCGGTCTGGTGCAAGGACAGGGAGACGGCCGATAAGGTCAAGGAGTTGCTGGCCGGTGGGGCCTCGCCGGCGTCGGTGAACGAGGCGCATGGACTTCGCAAGGACCTGCGCGCGTACAACGTGTATCCGACCAGCGAAGGTGTTTTCTGGAGCGATCTCTGGGAGGCGCAGGCCGACACGGTCGTTGGCCCTGTCAAAGGATTCTACGATGCAAGCATCAAGTGGCGCGTGGTCAAGGTGATCGAGAAGAAACCTCCTGAGGACCAGCCCTTCTCGGAAGGTGTCAAGCAGCAAGTCAAATCAGCCATCACGTCGGCGCGGCGCGATGAGATCATGTCACGCTACGAAGCGGACCTGCTCAAGAAGTACCCGCATGAGATCCATCTCGACAAGGTCCAGGACATCGATCCTCTTGAAGTGACATCCAGCGGCGAGTAGGTGCGGCTCTGTGACCGAACGTGATTGAGGGTGCCCAAGCGAGCGTACGGCTCGTCCAGGGGCCGCGCGCATTGGCGGACACGTCGCGAGCGGGAGGGATTTCAGTTGCAAACCTCGGCGAGGCGCATACTATCGTAGCATGATGACCACGAACGGATTGGTGGATAAGCGGTTCTGACAATGGTCTTTACGCTACAGCGGTACATATTTCGGGAACTCTTCAAGGTCTTCGCCCTGGCGACGATCGGCCTGACGCTGATTCTCAGTCTCGGCGGGGTCCTGCAGCCCGTGCAAGAGTACGGGGTGGGGCCGAAGCAGGTGGTCCACATTCTCGTTTACTTCATGCCGATTACCCTGACCTTCGTTCTGCCCATGGCGGCGCTGTTCGCCTCGGCGCTGGCCTACGGTCGGTTCGCCAGTGACAACGAATTGGACGCGTGTCGAGCCAGCGGCATCAGCCTTCTGACGCTGGTCTATCCTGGGCTGGTCCTGGCGATCCTCGTGGCTATCGCGAATCTGGTGCTGAGCTTCCATGTCATGCCCCATTTCGTCCATTTGGCGGAGAAAGCACTCAAGGCCGACGCCAAGCAGATTCTCTTTCGAAACATCGAGCGACGCGGTTTCTATGAACTGCCCCCGGATGGCGAGTACCTGCTGTATGCGGATTATGCCGATACGAAGAACGATACGTTACACGGCATCGTCGTGGTTGAGAATGAGCGAGGCGCCATTGGCAGGATCCGGACGGCCGGCGCCGCCCGCATTCATTTCGACCCCCACGATCGTTTCAATGAGATTCGATTGGATGTCTTCGACGCGCGACAGATGCGGGCGATGGATACGTTCTGGGGCGTGATCGGCAAAGCCTCGGTGACCTACGAGTTTGGCTCCCTGCTGGGCGATGACATCAAGTTCAAGAAGGTCAACGAGATGAAGCAGATTCGTGCGAATCTGCTGCTGTTCGATCCTATCTCCAAGGCGGCGCGGGCCGCCTACAGTCAGCTTGCTGTCGAATTGTTGGCTCAGGACATTGCTCGGACTCTGGCGAGGCCGGAGGATGGTGTCTATCGGTTGGTCGGCCCCGATCGCTTCATCGTGTTCTCGGCGAAGTCCTGTGGATTGCCCGACAAGAAGACGGTGGGGCTCGTAGGCCCCATTCGCGCCGAGGAATTCGATAGCTCGGGCCGACGGTTGCGTACGCTGACCTGTAACAAAGCGGTCATTCTGGCCGACGAGGATGTCACCGGCCCCGGACTGGTCCTGACGCTGTCCCAGCCGCAAGTGGAAGAGACGGGGCAGCGCATGATGAACTATATCGTGGGCGACCTGGCGATGCCGAAGCCACTGACAGAGCGTCTCCATCGCGCCGGGCTGCTGGAAACAACTGTGCCGGAGGGGGCGTCGTCTGTTCTCGGCAGCGCGCCCAGTTCCATGCTGGATGGCTTGCAGAGAGACCTGGTTAAGAAGATCAAGCGAACCGGCGTGAGCATCAAGGCGGAGATGAACTCGCGGCTGGTCTTCGGCCTGGGCTGCGTTCCCATGATCATGATCGGCATTGGCTTGGGCATCATCAACCGGGGTGGACATCTGCTGAGCGCCTTTGGCGCCAGTTGCTTGCCTTCGGCCGTCCTGATCGTGGCGATTATCAGCGGCAAGCACGTCACCGAGAACAAGACCGCTCAGGGCGTCTCAGGGATTCTGATCATGTGGGCCGGGCTGGCGGCTCTGACGGTGCTGGCTGCCTGGCTCTACGCGAAGCTGTCGCGGAATTGACGTGTAGAAGCCTGCCCGGGAGGACCGAAAGGGCTCGGAACATCGAACGATGAAGATACTCGATCGCTACATTGCCAAGAACTTTCTGACGGGTTACGCCATTGCGTTCTGCGTTCTCATCGGCCTGCGGATCATCATTGAGCTGTTCGTCAACCTGGATGAGTTCGCCGAGAACACCGACGGGGGCATCTGGGTGGTGGCGCGGCATATCGTGACCTACTACGCGCTGCAGACGACGCTGTACTTTCGCGATATCTCGGGCGTGATCACGGTCGTCGCTGCCGCGTTCTCGCTGGGCCGGATGGTGCGCTCCAACGAACTTGTGGCCATCATGGCTTCGGGCGTCAGCGCCAAGCGCATCGTCGGACCGATCTTGCTGCTCTCCATCTTCTTCACCGCCCTGGCCGTGGCGGATCAGGAACTCCTGATTCCCGCCGTGAGCGACAAACTCGTGCGGGACGAGGACGATGTCCCGGGCGAAGAGTCTTATGACGTGTGGTTCCTGACTGACAGCCAGGGCTCGCTCATCTGTTCCCGGCGGTATGTCGTTGAAACGGAGACTTTCGAACAGCCCACGATTATCACCCGACAAGCCGTTCCGGGTAAGCCTGGGATTTGGGAGGTAACTGGACGCATCTCGGCCGAAGCGGCCAAGTACAACTGGGAGACCGAGAACTGGGACCTCGTGGGCGGGTCCTTCGTTGGTACGAAATCGGAGAAAGCCCGGGCGATCGCATCGTACTCCGGCTCGGATCTCGTGCCGAAGGATATCCCCGTCCGCCAGATGTCCGGTTTCAACGCACTGCTCAGTTCGCGGCAATTGACTGCGCTGGCCGCCCAGAAGGCCAAGATCAAAGACGTGGCTCAGTTGACCAGTCAGAAGCACTTCCGCATCACCGACCCGCTCATCAATCTGACGATGCTGATGGTCAGCCTTCCCGTGCTGATCTGCCGCGATCCGAAGAGCATGAAGTCGGCCATCCTGGTGAGCTTCTGTTTGACGGCCGCCTGCTTCGTCACGACGTTCGTGTGCAAAATGCTGGCCACGGAGGTCGTCTTCGCCCGCATGATGCCGGAGTTCTGGCCCTGGGTGCCCTGGCTGATCTTCACGCCGATCGCGATCATTGAGTTGGACTCGATGCGAACCTGACAGCCCGCATCGGCCTAACTCATTCGTTGAGCCCGATCCACCGGGCTAAGACTTGATCGTGTCCCGGACTTCCTTGTTGATGCGGACGCTGCACCAGTGCTGCCCACACATCGAGCAGAAGTCGGCTGAATCCGGCGTACTGGCCCCCATCTCTTTGCAGGCTTCCTGGTGCATGCGATCGGCTGTCTCGGGGTCCAGCGATTCAGCCAAGTGCGTTTCCCAGTCGAGATTGGCCCGCGCCCGGCTGAGCCTGTGATCTCGATCCGCGGCGCCCTTGAGCCCACGGGCGACGTCGGCGCCGTGCGCCGCGATCTTGGTGGCCACGACACCGGCGCGAACATCGTCGGCGTTGGGCAAACCCAGGTGCTCGCGCGGCGTCACGTAACAGAGGTAGGACGCCCCGTAGAAGGCGGCGGCGCAGCCGCCGATGGCGGCCGTGATGTGATCGAATCCCGGCGCGACGTCCGTGACGAGCGGGCCCAGCACGTAGAACGGAGCGCCCTGGCAGATCTTCTGCTGGAGTTCCATGTTGTGCTGGATCTGATCGAAGGGGACATGTCCCGGACCCTCGACCATCACTTGACAGCCTTTTTCCTGGGCTCGCTGCGTCAGTTCGCCCAGCGTTCTCAGTTCGGCGATCTGCCCCTCATCCGTCGCGTCGGCGATGGCGCCGGGGCGCAACCCGTCACCGAGCGAGAAGCACACGTCGTATTCGACCATGATCGCGCACAGATCGTCGAAGAGGTCGTAGAAGGGATTCTGCTTGTTGTGATGGATCATCCACTTGGCCAACAGGGCGCCGCCGCGACTGACGATCCCCGCGACGCGGTCGCTCAGCAAAGGCAGATGCTCGCGCAGCAGCCCGGCGTGGATCGTGAAGAAGTCGACGCCCTGAGAGGCCTGGCGCTCGATGGTCTTGAGCAGGAGGTCGTTGTTGATCTCCTCGACCTTCCTGTCCTGGATCATCTGATAGGCCGGCACTGTTCCGAACGGCACGGGGCAGTGGGCGATCAGTTCGACACGAATGGCGTCCAGATCGCCTCCCGTACTCAGATCCATGATGGTGTCGGCGCCGACAGCCAGCGCGGCGTCCATCTTCTCGATCTCCTCCGGCACCGAGCAGCGTACGCTGCTGGTCCCGATATTGGCGTTGACCTTGGTGGTCAGAGGTCGGCCAATCCCCATCGGTTTGAGGTTGGTGTTCAGGTGGAGCGCGTTGGCCGGGATGACCAGTCGTCCCGCGGCCACCTCCGTTCGGATCATCTCTGCACAGACCTTCTCGGTCTCGGCGATATACTGCATGGCGGGGGTAACGACGCCCGCTTGGGCTTGCTGCAATTGGGTTGCCATCTTGCCTGGACTCCTTCTGTAAATGAAAAAATCGCTTCCGTAGGAAGCGATTCGCGATGTCGTCATGGCATGGCTTACTTCAGCGCTTTCCTACGCAGGCGTATCCGCTCGGCCCCTATACACTGGGCAGATCGGGCGTTTATCCTGATCAGGTTCGGAGGGTCTTTTCTCAGACCCGCTTTCATGCGGGTCACCCCTAGCGACCGGTCCCATTATACCGGACGGTTCAGCTAGTTCAAGCGAATCTCGTGGTTGGATGCAGACGGGGCCGAACCGGATTGCCGGCGCTATCCGGCGCGCGAATCCTGGTCGCGCTGTCGGGTGGACAGCAGGATGAGGTTGCGCAGGCCCTCGGCGTCCCGGGCGGCCAGCCATTTCTCCTCAAAGCGTTTCTCCTGAACGATTTGCGCGATCGCCATCAACGCCCTGAGGTGGTAGTTCCGCTGGTCCTTGGTGCCGGCCAGGATGAACATGACTTTGACCGGATCCGGGGCGCGCGAGAATCGGATGCCGTCCCGGGCGCGCACGAGCAGCACATCGAATTTGTTTTCACCCTCGATGATGATGTGGGGGATCGCCAGGCCCGGTTGGATGACCGTGCTGCTTTCCTTCTCTCGTTGCAGGAATTTCTCGAAGAGAACATATTCATCAAGCCATAGCCTGCCGGACAGGAGAGTCGCCGCCTGACGCAGCACAACGTCGGCATCCTGCTGATCCGCCACGTCCAGGATCTCGCAGTTCCGGATCAGTTGATCGAAGCGATCTTCAATGATGTTGTCTCTTTCGATCAGGATATCCCGCAGTTCGTTTTCGAGGGTGACGGTCTTGATCGCTTTGTCGGTCACGCGTTCGACAATGTGCATAACCGCCGAGGCGCGCCGCGCTCGCTTGGAGACGTAGAAGCGATACCACGCGGCGCTGAGGACCACGAAGCCGGCCGAGACGGACAGGGGGATGATTCCCATGTCGATGATGAGCGTTGCATACGCGAGGACGGCGAAGATGTGGAGATAGGGATACAGAGGCGATTTGAACGAGGGGCGATAGCTCTGAATCTTGCTCTCCCGCATGATGATGACGCTGGCGTTGTCCAGGGTGAAGAGAATGATCATCAGGGTCGAAGCGGTTTTCACCAACGCTTCGATGTCGAGGAAGACGATAGCGGCGATCATGAAAGCGCCGGTGAACAAGACACCGCTGTGGGGCGTGTTGAAGCGCTTGTTCACGCGGGCCAGGAACAGCGGCAGCAACTGGTCGCGGCTCATGGCCATCGGGGATCGGGAGGCGGCGAGGATGCCGCCGTTGGCGGTGGTGACAAAGGCGGCCATGGCGGCCAGGGACAAGAGCGTGTACCCGATCGTTCCCATCGTTTTGCGGGCCGCCAGGGAAACCGGAAGCAGACTGACTGGCAACTCCTGACCATCCACCGTTCCGACCGTTATGCTGACGACGCCGAAATAGAGCAGGGTCACGACGAACCAGGCGAGCATCATGCCAAGCGGCAGATTCTTTCCGGGGTGGCGCACTTCCTCGGCGATGCTGGCGACCTTGGTCAGACCGCCGAAACTCACGAACGCCAGACCGGCGGTTGTGAGGACGGCGGACCAGCCCTGGTCCATGAACCCCTCGTAGTGAGTCAGATTGATCGCGCCGGCGCCGGCCAGGATGAATACAACGAGGACGCCCAGGAGCGCCGCCACCAGGACGACCTGGAGTCGACTGGTGTGTTTGACGCTGACGATATTTAGCGTAGTGAACATTGCGCAGCACGCCACGGCGATGATCTTGAGGCGGACCGAAGTGAACTGGAGGTCGAGCATCTCCCCGGCGACGAGTTTGATCAGGATCGCCATACCCACGATAGCAAAGGCGCTCTTCAGGGCCAGGGAAAACCAGTTGGCCAGCCCCGTAAACAGGCCGAAGATGGGACCGAAGCTCCGCTCAACGTAAAAATAGGTGCCGCCGGCTCTCGGCATCGCCGTAGCCAGTTCCGCCTTGCTGAGTACGCTGGGAATGATCAGTAGCGAGGCCAGGAGATAGGACACGATCACGGCCGGTCCGGCTTTGGCGTAGGCGATGGCCGGCAGAATGAAGAGTCCTGAACTGATCATGGCGCCGGCCGCGACGGCGAAGACGTCCAGGGCGCCGAGTTGTTTTCGCAATTGCGTCAAGATTCAGATTCCTTGTTTGCGGCTCTTTCGCGGGACGCACGCCCATTCCCACCGACGTGCCCCTTCAATGCCGCGATATTATAGCGACAAACCGCGTTGGGGGAAGCGATATCCCTGGGCGGGGAGGATTGCCGCAGCGGGTCGCGGCGCCTTGACGGTTTCGAATCCGCATTGAGCGTGGTATACTCGCGACGTTGTCATGGGTCCATGGTCTCCACGGAGATGTCCAGTGCAGTTGGAAAGGAGTCATCATGCAGGGAACGACCAGGCGGGAATTTCTCAAGGCGGCGGGGTTGGCGGCTGGCTCGATCGCGGGTCTGTCTATGGGGGCCGGATGCGCGGGGCTGGGCCGGACGCGGAGTCGCACGCACAAGCGTCCGAACATCATCTTCATCATGACCGATGACCACGCTTCCCATGCGATGAGTTGCTACGGAAGCAAGATTAACCAGACTCCCAATCTGGATCGGATTGCCCGAGGGGGAATGCGCTTCGAAAACGCCTTCTGCACCAATTCGATTTGCGCCCCGTGTCGCGCTGTGATCCTCACGGGCAAATACAGTCACATCAACGGGGTCAAGGACAACCGCCAGAAGTTTGACGGATCCCAACAGACGTTCCCCAAACTCTTGCAGCAGGCGGGCTACGAGACCGCGATGATCGGCAAGTGGCACCTCAAGACCGATCCGACCGGCTTCGACTATTGGAATGTCTTGCCCGGCCAGGGGGCGTACTACAACCCGGTCATGATCGAGATGGGCCAGCGCAAGAACTTCACTGGCTACGTCACCGACATCATCACCGATCATTCCCTCACTTGGCTCAAGGAACGGACCGGCGAGAAACCCTTCTGTCTGATGTACCATCACAAGGCGCCGCATCGACGCTGGGAGCCGGGCCCCGACCATTTGACGATGTACGATGACACGACGATTCCCGAACCCGACACACTCTTTGACGATTACGCCGGAAGGGGTCGCGCCGCCAAAGAGCAGAACATGAGTCTCGAGAAGACGATGAACCTGAACGACTTGAAGTTGACCCCGATGAAGCGGCTGACGCCCGAGCAGAAGGCCAAGTGGGACGCGGCGTATGGGCCGAAGAACGAGGCCTTCATGAGGGCCGATCTACAGGGCAAGGATCTGATTCGTTGGAAGTACCAGCGCTACCTGAAGGACTACCTGCGTTGTGTCGCATCGGTGGACGACAACGTGGGGCGGTTGCTTGACTACCTCGACGAGTCGGGCCTGGCTCAGGACACGGTCGTGGTCTACACGTCCGATCAGGGCTTTTATCTGGGTGATCACGGTTGGTTCGACAAGCGGTTCATGTACGAAGAGTCACTGCGCATGCCGTTGTTGGTGCGCTATCCGAGAGAAGTCCGACCCGGCTCAGTGAGTGACGAAATCGCTCTGAATCTGGACTTCGGAGAGACCTTTCTGGATTATGCCGGCGTGCCTGTCCCGGCCGACATGCAGGGCCGTTCCCTGCGATCGGTCCTTCGCGGCCGGACGCCGAAAGACTGGCGCACCTCGATGTACTACCACTACTACGAGTACCCGGGGGCACACAGCGTCAAACGGCACTATGGCGTTCGCACAAAACGGTACAAACTCATCCACTTCTATCACGATATCAACGAGTGGGAGTTGTACGATCTGAAGAAGGATCCGCAGGAATTGCGCAGCGTCTATGACGATCCGAAGTATGCCCGGGTGGTTGCCAAGCTGAAGGCCGAACTGGCGCATCTCAGGGCCCAATACAGCGATACAACCGGACCGTCCGCCTGAGCGATGTCGGGCGGGCGGCAGAGAACAATGCATCTGACTTTGGCCCAAACATTGACGTTTCGGGCCCAGGGAGACTTCCCCGATCCGCGTTTCCGTCTACTCCCATATTCTTTCCGCGAATGCCTCGGTCTCCAGCGATCGGCGGCATCCGTTTGCGTCAAAGAAAATGGGAGACAGAGGAGTGGTAAAGCAGTGACTGTTTCATCACCCTTGTCTCCCCGCTGACAAGTGCCTCGATTTTCAGTCCGTTGAAAAACTGATCACAGGGAATCATTTTGCACTTGCAGCTCAACTGTCAATTCTATGGTGGGTCCGGTGATTGTGTCAATTGTGGCAACTACGTAATTCGCATCATCAGTATTGATGAGTGGTTTTCCCGAAATGGGCGGAAATGGGCTGAGAAATCGGCGGTTTCAGCGTCGTTTTCGGAACGCTGAAAGAAAAGAGAGGCGTCTCGGTTAGTCCGCAAGCGGTGCCTCGGGTCCCCGCAAACGCCCCCGCCTTTCATAGCCCGGTGCCGACGGATTATTAGACATCCGCCGCGCTCCGGTCTCTCGGATATAGCGTCGCCGTCCTTTTCGATGCCTCGCGCCAGATGGCGCTTCCAATGACCCAAGTATGACGAATCGCCTGACCGAGTTCAATTGTGGAAAATACGTATTTTTTGGCGGGGGATTCTGGGGGCTTCATGGGGAGACGAACCGCAAGCGCCGTGGTGTCTTTGGTCGGAGTGACTCGCGTCGGCAGAGACGTTCGCTGGTTCACACACCTTCAAGGCCGGCGCGGCATTTCGTCAGATAATCACGCGCCCGGGCCAGATGAGCGGCCATGATTTCTGGCTCCGGATGACCGTGCATGAAGGGATTGACGTACCCGCGATAGCGCACTCGCGCGAGCGCCTCGATCCAGGGGGCCATATCGGTCGAACCGATGCCCGGGAGCTGTTTGGCCCCTTCTTGCTTCTGCCAGGCGTAGAAGAAGAACAGCTGCTTCCCACAGATCCGAATGGCCTCGGGGACCGATGCCTTGAGGGCCTGAATGTGGTAGGGGGCCAGCGCGATCCCCAACCGGGGCGACGTGTTGGTTTCGACGAACGCCTTAAGGGAATCGAGCGAGTTCAGCAGGTTATGTCCATGGTTCTCAATGGCGAGGTAGGAGTCGTGCTTCTCGGCCAGTTCGATCAGCGGTTTGAGGCTCTCGATATAACGACGCATCGTCTGGCTCAGTTCTTCCGGCTTGCACGGCCCCGTACTGCCCTGGATGGCGACCCCTCCCCCGGCGGCGCCCAGCAGCTTGGCGTAGCGGGCGTACCCTCCGCGGTAGACGCTGAAAGCGAACAGCTTCAGTTTGTGCTGAACCAGCAGTTCGCGCAGTCCTTCGCCTTTCAGGCGCTTCGCCACGTCGTCCAGGTGAGGGCAGTTGTCGTGGGCGGACCAAATATCGATCGCCTCGAAGCCGAGTTGGGCGATGCGGGCACAGGCCTGCTCGATGGGCAGTCCCATGAAGTGAATGGAAGAGGTGGACAGTCGCATGCGCCAGCGAGGCGGTTCGTCCGCCTGGTCGGCCCCGGCTGTCGGCAGGCAACTCGTCGCGGTCGCCACCCCCAGTAGCTTCAGTACGTCGCGTCGGTCGAGTGCATGGTTCATCTGTCGCTTCTCCCGGGTATCCTCTCTGCAATCGTGCGCCTCGGCAGTGGAGGCGATTCTATTGTCTCAGACTAGCAGGGCGATTCGTCTCTGGCAAGCTCGTTCTGGGCCCGGCGTTGCCCTCGCGGGGTTCCATCATATATAATGCCGCCCAGACCGAAACAGTTGGGGATGGAACATGTTAAAGGCGCACCGAATTAATTGGGCCGTCACGATCGTCATGGTCATTCTCGGCGGCATCGTTGTGGGCTCGCCCGAGCAGGGAGGTGTTGACGTGGGTGAGAAGGACTCGAGTCAGGCCGAGACGCCGGTTCTCAAGGAGCTGACGATTCGGATCGTTCAAGACAACTATCGATGCAGTGACGCGATGGAAACGGCCTGGGGGTTTGCCGCCTATGTAACCGGCCCCGAGCAGCGCATTCTCTTCGACACGGGGAGCAACGGGGCTCTGTTGCTGCGGAATATGACCAGGCTCAACATCGAGCCGGATGCCGTCGAGACGATTTTCCTCTCGCACGTCCACGCCGACCACACAGGCGGCCTGGTCGCGTTTCTTCAGCAACATGCCGATGTCGATCTCTATTGTCTGAAATCGTTTCCCGCCCGCTTCAAGGAGGTTGCACGGGGCTATGGTGTCCGGCTTCTCGAAGTGGAGCAACCGCGGCAGATGTGCCGGGACATGTTCACGACTGGCTCGATGGGCCGGAAGGTCTGCGAGCAGGCACTGGTGCTCCACACGGAGGTCGGACTGGTGGTGGTGACGGGCTGCGCCCATCCTGGTTTGGTCAAAATGGTCGAACGCGTCAAGGCGTTGCACGAGCAGGATATCGCCTTGGTCATGGGCGGCTTTCATCTGGGCTGGGCGAAGCCGGGGGAGATCGAACGGGTGATACAGGCGCTGGATCGTTTGGGCGTCCGTTATGTCGCGCCGACGCACTGCTCGGGGGATCGCGCCCGTAAGCTCTTCGGCCAGCGTTTCGGGTCGCGCTATATCGAGGTGGGCGTAGGAAAGGTCATCACCCTGGCCGATCTGAAGCGTGTCGACTGACGATGGACACAAAGAAGACGGCGCCGCGATCTGGTGAGCGCGGCGCCGTTCGATTCCTTCTCTTATGAGCCAGTGGGCTATTACGGCTGCATCCCACCCTGCTGCATTTGCATCTGCATAACCACACCCATGATCTCTTGCACGTGCTGCTTGGGAACGGCCAGGTCGATCTTCAGCTTGCCGTCGCCCACGGTGCCGGCCAGCGCCATATTGCTGCGACTGGGCATTTGGCTTTGCGGGAGGGGGATCGGCGCGATCGCTGCGGCCATGCCCATCGCCCGCAAGGCGTTGATGGTCACGAGGAAGTCGGCCTTATCGGCGCCGGGGATCAGGTCGGCGGCGCTCTTGACCTCGGCCGGCATTGACGATGAGCCGCCCGCCTTGACCTTGTCGATCATCCCGCGGACCGCAGCGCCTTCGTCCTTGGCCAGGGCGTAGACCAGCAGGTTGTCCACGACCGCTATGTTGACGTGGAACCCATCGCCGAACATGGCCTTCATCTGCTGGGCCTCTACAGAGTCCGGATTGGTGGCCTCCATCTTGAAGGTGATGGCATCGATGGCGACGCCCTTGTGGGTCTGGGCCTTTTGCTTGAGATCAAACGAGACCTTCATGCCCATGTTCTTGTAGAAGTCGGCGACCGGGCCCTCTTTCATCATCTTCGGCGCCTGCTCCATGACCTGCCGGAGCTTCTGGGCGTCCTTCAGGGCCGCGACGTACTTCACTTCGAACGGCGGCGAACTTCCCGGTTTGGTCGACATGGAGCCGGCAATCGGGCCGGCGAAGGCGTCCATCGCGTCTGTCGCCATCGTCTTGATCTGCTCGAGCGCGTCGCCCGAGACGCCCTGCCCCATGAGCTTGGGCATCATGTCGATATAGGCCTGGTTGAACTTCTCCCAGAACGGACCGTCCATCGAACCGGCGAAGTTCATCACGGCGCCGTCCTGCAGGTACCCCATGAGCTTGTTGCTCTGCTTGGTGGCGCTGCCCTTGAGCATATTCGCCATTTCCGTGCCGGGCGTGCTCGCGACGGTCAGGCCCAGTCGCATGCTTGTTGGGCTGGGCAACAGCGAGAGGCTGATGAAGTTGGTCTCTTTCAGCACGGTGTCCAGCATGGTTCCGTACATGTCCATCGCGGCGGCGGCCTGGGCCGTACCCGCCTGGTCTTGTCCCTGGGCGCTCATCGCGGCCATGCCCTGCTTGATCTGCTGGAGCTGCGCCTGGATCATGGGACCAAATATCTGGCCGATCATTTTGATATTGGCGTACGCCCATACCGGTGCGGCCGACGACTGCTTCAGTTCCGTAGCGTCAAGCGACCCGCCCAGGCCGGCGGTGCTGGAAGTCAGCGCCGTCTTCGCCTGGACCAGGGCTTCTTCGTTGCCGGCCGGGCTGACCAGTGCGAAGTCGCCCACCTGAATGGCCGACATCATCGGGCTGCTTGGGGGACCGATCTGCGAAATGCCCTGGGCGTTGGCCTCGCTGACATTCGTATTGCCCGAGACGAACTGCTGGTAACTGGTCATTGGAACCAGCACCCCGACGCGCGTCGGGTCGGGAGCGCCGCCCGGCAGGGGGCTGAACACGGCGAAGCCGCCGGCGGTATCCACGCCCGCGAGGTTCGCGCTGCCCAGGAACTGACCCAGTTGGGCCTTGGCCAGCATGGAAACGCCGATCGGCGAGACGCCGGCCAGAAACATGTCCGTTTGAGTCAGGGCGTTGTCCAGACTGTTGACCCGCACGCAGAACAGGCAACTCTTCGGGACCATCTTCATCGGGTCGCTCGCGGCCTGGGCGGAACTGACCACGCCCAGATTGACCGCCATAAAGGCGAGCAGTAATGCCGAGAAGATCACGGTTTTCCTGGGGCTTCCTTGTGATGTCATCGCTATACCTCCTGAAATAACTACCTTGCTTTGGAACGAAGTCCACTCGCCGTGGATCGCCCAGAGTATAGGGGCAGACATACCTTGTGAACAGAAAAAAGGCGACTTTTCGGGGCTCTGAAAGCCCGGTTCGCGCCGTCCGGGCGGAGGCTGGATCGGGTCGCTATCGTTTGAAACGCCACATATCGATGCTCATCGTTTCAGCATCCATCCACTCGACGTGCCAGTCGAGGTAGAGGACATTGGCGCCGGTCTTGTGCCGGGCGCGGGCGACGCGGCGCCCGGTGGTGACGTCCTCGCTGTCGGAGGTCGGCAAGTGCCCCGGATGCCAGATGTCGCACCGGTTGATCCCGGGATCGGTCGCCGTGCGGACGATGTAGCGCCAGGGACCGTCCTCATTGTCGGTCAGGTAGAGGGTTTCGGCCCGCCGGTCGCACTGGGTCAGCCGACTGGGCTTGAGGATTTCATGGCCGGTTGTGTCGGTCCGACTGTCGAAGTCCCAGCCGTTGACGATGTAACAGACCGTCTGCTCCTTGTCCGGATAGCTCGGACACCGATAGATCTCCACGTTCCGATAGTCGTTCCCGATCGGCTTCTGCGCCAGATAGGGCATGAAGAGCACGTACCAGGCCACATTGCCGGCCGCCCCGCGGGGCAGGTACTGGTCGCAGTCCTCGGCATAGAGATTCGCTCCCAGGCCGACCTGCCGCAGGTTGTTGCGGCAAACGATGTCTTTGCCCTGTTCGCGCGCCTTGTGCAGGACGGGGACGAGGATACCCATGAGCAGGGCGATGATGGCGATGACAACCAGCAGTTCGATCAGCGTGAAGCCATGGTGTCTATGCATCATGGTGTCGGGGCCTCTCAAGAAGACTATTCTGGGCAGCGTCCATTATAGCGGCTTCGGAGTTGGCCCCCAAATGAAAACGCGGGCCCGTCCGGACCCGCGTCGCTGGCTTCAGTGGCATCGATGGGTTGCTTTGTTAGCTGACGATTAGATCCTTAAGCGTGCGCTTGGGAACATGGTGAACGCCCTGATCGTCCCGCCAATACTTGATGTTGCCATCGGCCCCGACGTCCTCGATCGCCACCTCTTCTCGTGGTTTTCCCAGCGCGACGACCAGGAGGATCTCGTATCGTGTCGAGATGTCCAGGGCTTCGCGCAGGTCATCCTTCTCGATTAGCCCGATCATGCAGCCGGCCAGCCCCTTCTCCCGGGCGCCCAACAGCATGCTCTGGGCGGCGATCCCATGGTCACACCCGAACGTGCGGGTGATGCGCGTGTCGCCCAGGATGATGATGTAGGCCGCGGGCCGTTCGCCCTCCACCGGGCCGGGCCAGTCCTTCAGATAGCCCGCCCAGAACAGGTGGGGAAAGATCGCTGTGTTGCTCTTCGGGTCGCTGGAGAGGATGTACTTGAGGGGCTGCTGGTTCGCCGCCGAGGGCGAAAGCCGCGCCAGATCGACGAGTTCCTCCAGTGTGCTTCGCTCGATGGCGGCGTCTTCATGAAACCGGCGGCAACTGCGATTGCTGACGACAAGGTCTCGTATCATTTCCATGACTCCGGAGATGGCCTCCTCGATAAGGAGGCGGTTCTATCGGCAAACGCTAGTCCTTGATGATTCCCAGTTCGATACCGATCAACGTCGGTTCGACGATGTGCTGGTTGTTCAGTAGCGGTTCCGTGTAGCGGATGTCACCATACTTCAGGCCGCCGAAGTGATGCTGCTCTCCGACGTGGTTGTTCCAGTCGACGCCCTCGGTCAGGAAGCCCGTGCCGGGCTGATGATGCTTGGCGATGGCGCGGAGGATGGTCAGGCCGTCGCGTTTGTATTGGTCCTTTCCGGTGTCCTTGTAGGCCTCAAAGAAGGCGGACGCGGCCTCGGCGTTCTCCCAGAGGTAGGCCGTGTCCCAGCTCTTTTCCATATAGAGAAGGCCCTGGGTCTGGATCCCGTTGCGGTCCTCGGCCATCTTGAATTGATCCAGACCGGCCAGGCACTTGTCATAGGCGAACTGCCGCACCTGGTCGTCGTCAAGCAGGCGGGCGGCGGCGCGTAACGTGCGAAACGCGACGGCATACGCGACGCTCTCGTGCTCGTCGTAGGTGTCGTGGTTGATGCTCCCGAAGATGCCCCCCAGTTCCATGACGACGTCCACCTTCTTACGCACCGTCTGTTTGTAGTCCGCCAGGCCTCGCTCGGTCAGTGCGGTCTGGAGTTGCACGATGAACAGCCCATCGGCGCTCTTTTCGAAGAGGATGTCCCCGTCGCCATAGGCGTTTTGCGGGAAGTGCTCTCCCGATGGTTTGCACCGACGCGGGTACCAGCCGTTGGAGGTCGACTTGACGTGCTTGTCGATCCACTGGGACGTCTTGATCGCGACCTGTCGCATCCTGCTCTTGCGCGGCTCGTCCACGATGTCGCTGAAGAGCAACAGTTGGTAGGCGATCCGCGCCATCGAACCGGGGCAGAACCAGTTGTTCCGGTGCTGATAGTTCAGGAAGTACTTGTCGGTGGTCGTCTCGCGGTAGCCCGTGATGAAGCCCGTGTCATGGTTGATGAAGCCGTTTTCCAGGACATGATCGAGCAGGGACAGGGCCTTTTTCCGCAGCGCCTCGTTCTTCTCGTACAGCGCGAAGGCGTAGAGTTCATACGCGCCGCCGGCCGCGTTGGCGGCCCAGCCGGGCCCCTCGAGGTTACCAAAATCGTGCCAGCCCATGATATTGCCGTCCTTGTCGACGAAGCTGGACTTGCAGGCGAGATGTCCCTTGTACTTGACCAGCGTGTAATCGGTCGTGAAGCGGATCGAATCGCGGGCCGAATCGAGGAGCGTGTAGTTGGGGTCTTCCGACAGATAGAAACCTGGCGCCGGGACGCCTTCCAGCGTGACGCAGTCCAGGCCGACCATGTAGCCCTTGACCGCCTTCTCGTTGGCGCCAACGATCTCGATCTGGAGGATGTGCCCGCCCCGCGTCAGTTCGTGCACGCCCATATCCAGAACGCCCGTCGTGACCACCCCGTCGTTGTAGAGGTCGATCGGGCCGGGCAGCTTCTTGCCGTTCAGATAGAGTTGGACGATCCCATAGTCGATTGCTTTGGTCAGTTGCATCCTGAGGCGCTGGGCGCCCGTGTTTGCCACGGGCAGGGCGATCTCCAGCTTGTCGCCCGGCTTGGCGCCGGTCCACCAGAGGTGGGCCTCGTTGCTCCAATGGGGGCCGTATCCGTACATCTCCTGCGTCTGGGTATTGCCGCCAGTTCGTTTCAGAATCGGGAGTTGCTCGCCTTCCAGGGCCCCTCGGATCTTGAACACCTCGATCGGATGCCAATATCCCTTGCGCTCGGCGACCGGGACGGGCTGGTACGGATCGTTCTGCCCGGCGGCTTGATACCAGTAGGTCGTCGCGGCGTACAACGTGGGCCGATCGTTCTTGTAGTACTTCTCGATCGCTGCCTCGAATGACGTCTGGAAGGGGACATTGTCGGCGATGTGCCAGCGGTTGACCGAAATGTGCCCCCGGTTTTTCATGCTGATCGTCTGGTTGTGGTAGCAGTTCTGAAAGAGTTCGGGGTCACACCAGGCGTAGCCGAAGTAGTCCTCCGAGCCGGTGCCGAACGTCGAGGGGAACGATTCACCGTCGACAAAGAACTTCTCATCGCCTTCGCCCCACCAGCCGCCGCGCGGGTTCCAGACATGCAGCATGACGCCACAGAACCGGCCGCGACCCTCGGTCTTGAGCATGGTCCAGTCGATCTTGCGCCGCTCGGGGTCGTCGGGCAGGAAGGCGTCGCGGTGCCACTTGGCGTGGAAGCGCCCGAGCGATTCGATGGGCTTGGTCAGCGGCGCATGGCCGATCGAGAACCGGACCCTTCGGGCGGTGTCGCCGTCGTTGGTCAGTTTGACCACGCCCTGGGTCTTGAACGGCATGTACCACTTGCAGTACAGACTGCGCTCGCTGATGCCCAGGGGCAATGAGCGGTACATGTTGATACCCGGCGCGGTGCCGAAAAAGTCGCCCAACGGGGTCCAGACGCTGGGTTGCGATTCACCGTCCCAGTACATGTGCAGGGCCAATTCCCTCAGGACGTCGAGGCTGTCGGCTGCCTTGGGGAGGTCCACGTTGACTTCCATGCCCGTGATGGCCTGGGCCCCGTCGAGTTGGAGGACTGTGACGGTCTCACCGGGCCGGACAGTGACAGCCTTCTTGGTGTATTGCTGGTTACGCCGGCGGACGAGCGAGCCGTGACTGCACTCGGTCAATACCGTGTTGGCGCGACTCAGGGCGCGCCGCTCCTGGTCCGACAGCCTCCGCGAGAATGTGGGCAGCACCGTTCCTTTTGGATACGTTGTGTAGGTGAAGTGATAGTAGCGTCCCCAGTCGCCGGAGGCGGTGATCTTGCAGGACTTCTGGAAGGGGATCGGAACGTAGCAGTTCAGTCCCCGAGCCGTTTCGTGCACCAGGGCGGGATAGGTGAACGGCTCGTTCTCCAGGTTGAAGTACCCGATGAAGGGCAGGTCGACCGCCGGTTCCTCGGCGCCGTCGAGGGTGATCTTCACGTGCCCCTCTTTGGCCAGCGCCGACCAGATGCGCCAGATCACGCCCGGACCCTCGATCTCGGCGAAGACCGATTCATTTCCTTCCTTGCGGATGATTCCGTCGCCGTCCCCGTTGGCGTCCCAGCTTACGTATCGGTCCGACGCGGCGTCGTACTGGCTCCGCCGGTCCCAACTCGACCATTGGGCGCATTGCTCGCCTGGTTGGGGCAAGGTCGCCAGGTATTCCATGTCCGTCAGACGTCTGACCAGATTCACGTAGCTGAGTTCCTCGGGCTCGCCGCCCTGGGCGAGGCTTGGGACGCCGGTGGTGAGCAGAACGATAGCGACGAGAACCAAGGTGAGCAGGGGGGATACGATCTGCGGACGGTGCTTCATGCCGGACCTCCTTGTCTTCCGCGAGCGGTGTCTATGGGTTACAGGGCGCGTGGTCATGCCCTCCAAGGCGTGTATTCTAATAACGAAGGCTCCTGGACGCCAGCAGTTTCGACGTATGTCGAGACGTGTCGGCGTCCAGGAGCCTGGATCGGTCTAACAGATTGTCTGATGGCGGATGAGTCGGATTCTACGGCCGATCGCCCGCGTGTGCGCTACCGGCGCGCGTACTTGACGGAGCATCCGTACGGCGGGGTCGCCGGCGTGGCGACCTTCTGGCCCGATGTCAACTGGGCCAGCGCCTGGTCTACGTAGTTGATGCTCTTGACGCCGGGCTTCGCCTTGCCCATCGGGGCGCTGTCGATTGCGCCGTTGTAGGCGATGTTCCCGTCCTTGTCGACGATGATGATGTGCGGCGTCGTTCGGGCGCCATAGGCGCGTCCCACGCGACCGGCGCGATCGTCGAGAATCGGGAAGGGCAGCTTGTGCTTCTTGGCGAAGGCGGTGTTGACCTCAGGGGTTGTATGGTTCGTGCTGTTGATCGCCAGCCAGACGACTTCCTTGTCTTTGTACTTGTTGGCCAGGTCGACCATGGTCGGCTTGGTCGCGTAATGATACTTCGAGAACGGACACTCCATATTGAACCATTCCAGGACGACGACTCTATCCTTGTACTGGGATAGGGAGACGGATCGGCCGTCGAAACTGCTCAGCTTGAACTCGGGCGCTTTTCGGCCGTTTCGTTGGGGCCGGTCCGGTCGCTGCATCCGCTCGCGCAGGGCGCGTTGGACCCGTTGCTGTCGCTCCTGCAACTTCTCCAATCGCATCTGGAAGACGTCCTGTCGATCGGCGATGAGCTTCTCGATCTTATCGGCCGTTGCGGCTGCCTTCTCCTTGAGGGCCGAAGCGTGGATGGCCTTCAACTGGGCGATCAGGATCTCCTGGTGCCCTTTAAGGTCCGCAATCTCGTCGCGGATCTTCTGGGCCATTTGACGTTGTTCGGCATTCTGACGGCGTGGAGCCATCGCCTCGCCGGGCCTGGTGGGACGTTGCCTGGCTGGGGGTTGGCCCAACGCGGTCGAAGCCGATACGATGGCGGCCAGGGCAATGAAGAGCACTGTTGAGGTCCGTTTCATGGTATGATCCTTCCAATTGCAGCATTCCGTGTTCATTTCAGACCATCATCGGTCATTTCGACGATATCCTACTGGATTTGAGAAGTTAAATGTCCGGCATTGGAGTTCGTACTGTCGTTGGGCGGGGACTGTTCGCCTGAGGCGGAAATAGAACGGAGGCGATGTCGATGGTCGACGCGGCTGATTGGACGGATTCGGGAGGGGCCAGACCGGCGACGCGCCGCGCATCGCTGCCTCTCGCGGCGCGCCGAACCGGGCGAGGTTATGCGGACGCAGCCAGCGCCGCTTTGACCTCGCCGATGAAGGTGGTGATCTCGGCGATCATCTGCTCAGGGTGTCCCAGATTCGCTTCAACCATGCCGACAATTCGCGAGCCGATGATGACGCCGTCGGCGCCCGCGTCCGCCACGGCGCGGGCGTGCTCCGGCTTGCTGATACCGAATCCGACGCAGACGGGCGCGTCCGTCAGGCTCTTCAACTGCGTGACCAGGCCCTCGACCGATCCGGACAGGGCCTCGCGACTGCCCGTGACACCCAGTAGCGAGACGGTGTAGATGAATCCCGTCGTCTGGGAGGCGATGCGTTGCATACGCCCCGGCGCCGTGTTGGGCGTCACCATGAACACACTGTCCAGGCCCGCCGTCTGGCCCGGGCCGAGCACCTCATCCGCATCGTCGATGCTCATGTCGGCTACCAGGACGCTGTTGACCCCGGCCGCGTGGAAGTCCTGGAAGAAGCTCTCGATCCCGTAATGGCAAATCAGGTTGTAGTACATCAGCAACCCGATGGGGATGTCCTTGTGACGCTTGACTTCCTTGATGAAATCGAGCGCTTTGTGGACATTGATGCCGCTCGCCACGGCCCGGATATCCGCCTTCTGGATCGTGGGGCCGTCCGCGATCGGATCGGAGAAGGGAATCCCCAATTCGAGGACGTCCGCCCCGGCGTCGATGGCCGCCTTGACCAGCGCCAGGCTCGTATCGAAATCCGGGTCGCCAATCACGAAAAACGGGATCAGGGCCGCTCGCTGCCAGCCATTCAATTCGGAGAACACGTCGCGATATGATTTCATAATCGTCTGCCTTGCTTGCAGTGGCAATAGGTCCCATAGGTCCAATCGGACCTATCCCAAAGGTCGATGCTCCTCAACGATGCCAACGTCCTTATCGCCTCGCCCTGAGAGGTTCACCATGACGACGGTCTCCGGCGCCAGTTGGCCCTTCAGACTGACGACGTAGCTCAGGGCGTGCGTGCTTTCCAGGGCCGGGATAATGCCCTCGATGCGCGTCAGGAGCCCGAACGTCTCCAGCACGTCCTCGTCATTGGCGGCCACGTATTCGGCGCGCCCGGTGTCCTTGAGCAGGCAATGCTCAGGTCCAACTGCCGGGTAGTCCAGCCCCGCGCTGATGGATTCGGTGTCGACGACCTGACCGTCCTCGTCCTGTAGCAGGTAGGCCCGCGCCCCGTGCAGGATGCCCGGTCTGCCGGCCACCAGGGACGCGGCGTGCTGGCCCGTAGCAACGCCCTTGCCGCCGGCCTCAACGCCGATGAGCTTGACGTCCTTGTCGTCGATGAAGTTCGCAAAGGCGCCGATCGCATTACTGCCCCCGCCGACGCAGGCGACCACCATATCGGGCAACCGACCCAACTGGTCCAGGCACTGCTGTCGCGCCTCGATGCTGATGCAACTCTGGAAGTGCTTGACGATCGTGGGATAAGGGTGGGGTCCGGCGGCGGTGCCGAACAGGTAGAACGTGTCGGCCACGTGCGCCGTCCAGTAGCGCAGCGCATCGTTGATCGCGTCCTTGAGCGTGCCGGTGCCCCCTTC
>JANQFY010000242.1 GCA_028277585.1 Sedimentisphaerales bacterium | reverse complement strand
GTGTTCCGAGGATCGAGATCGTGCAGAAGCCCTGGACGGATATATCCGGCTTCGAGGAGGGTATCTCTGGGGTCCGTATCAGCCCGACCCAGCCGACCTCAGACGACGAGGTCTTCGCCGCCGTTTCCGGCTGGAAACCCGATCCCGATTATGTCCTGGACTATGCGGATGTGACGATCCTCGCAGGCGCCATTCGGCTCGATTTGTACTGGCACAATCGGCCGCCCATCCCGACGATTCCACCCGTAATCGAGAAGGACTCAGGGTGGATCTACCCGCAGTCGATGAGCCTTGGCGCAACTTCGGAAATGCCGCCGCTGCCGCCGGTGACGCAATACGTTCTCTCGCCGTTCAGCGGCACGCGCTACCAGGTCAAGGAGTCGCTGGGGACCCTGGCGGCCGGGGCGTACACCTTGCAGGTGGTCAGTCACGATCCCGTACCGGGCAGCGCGTCGAGGACGTTCGTAGTACACGAAGCCGCGCCGCACACCGGTTTCCCTTGGGAAGACCCGGACAGCGCCCTGTTCAAACTGTTGGAGCCGTGATCGACGGGCGGGCGCAGCGACCAGGGTCCGATCATGCGGACTGCGGCGTTATGGGTCCCATCTTCACGCCTTGCCGCCAAGACACCGCGAGAAATCCGTGCGGCCAATTGGCAAGTCCCCGGGCGTACCGTACACTTTATACGTAGAGCACCGTGACGGAGGGTGCGGTTCCTCCGCTTTGGTGTGGTGACGTATTGGGGGATGATGAGATGACGAAGAAGACCATTTTTGTGCTGATCCTCTGCGCATTGGCGACGGGCGCCGCGTGGGCGGGGCCGAGCGTGAGCCTGACGCGGCAATCGGGCTACTACAGCGGTTCCGGCGGCGAATTCACGCTGACGCCCAACCAGGCCCTGGTAGACTTATCGAGCGAGACAGGGCCCTATCCATCGTTCTGTCTGGAGAAGAGCGAGCGGGTAAGCAGCGGCAATACGTACGACGTCGCCATTTCGACCGAGGCGATTCTGGGTGGCGGCAACGATGGTCCGGCCGGCCCACTGGGAGGCGATCCCCTCGACCCGATGACGGCCTATCTGTACACGCAGATGCGGGCCGGCACGTTGGCCGGATACGACTATGATCCGGACGGTGAACGAGCCGTTTCGGCCGGGGCGCTGCAGGACGTGATCTGGTACATCGAGGACGAAACGGGCAAGGGCTGGACCGATGGGGACGGCTCGCGCCAGGACCAGTTCTACTCGGCCGCTCTGGGTTCGGGCTGGACGGATATCGGCAATGTCCGCGTTCTGAACCTCTACGCTGAAGGTCACCTGGGCGACCCCGCCTTCTACAAGCAGGACCAACTGATCCTGGTCCCGGCGCCGGGCGCCGTGCTGATGGCCGGGTTCGGTGTCGGTTTGCTCAGTTGGTTCCGCCGCAGCCAGTTCCGTTAGGACGAGGTTAGCCGTCTGTCCCGCTGATCGTGACGGCGCCTTTTTTTTGTGGATGGGCTTGATCTCCTTGCCGACGGCCTGATACAATCAGGCTGCTTTGGCAGGGACCCACAATGAGCAGCAGACACGTAGTGCGGTCGATCCATCCTCGACGCGGGGCGTTTACCCTTATCGAACTGCTGGTGGTCATCGCAATCGTTGCGATTCTGATGGCGATGCTCATGCCCGCTTTGAAGCGGGCCCGCGAGCAGGGCAAGCGGGCGGTCTGCCTGAACAACACCAAGACGCTTGTGCTCGCCTGGCTGATGTATGCCGACGAGAACGAGGGGCACATTCCGCGCGCGGCGGCCAGTGAGAATCTGAGTGTCACTGACGCCTGGATCCGCAAGCCGGCCGGGACGCTTCCCTGCGAAGCGCCCGAATTCGAGCAGTTGAAGGCCTTGCAGGACGGCGTCCTGTTCCCCTACGTGCGGAACGTCAAGGTCTTCCGCTGCCCCGTGGCGGTGCGCAGCGAGATGAGGACCTACAGCATCGTCCACGCGATGAACGGAGGCGAACTGAACCCCGGCGCGCCGGTCGTCCGCAAGACGCTCGACATCAAGTACCCGGGCCGGCGGATCGTTTTCATCGACGACTACGGCGAGGATTGGGACGCCGCCTGGGCCGTCCACTACAACGCGCCGAAGTGGTGGAACCCCATCCCCATGCGGCACGGCAAGGGTACGGTCGTTTCGTTTGTCGATGGGCATGCGGAGTTCATCAGTTGGACCGACCCGCGCACGATCGACTGGGCTCAGTTGACCTGGCAGGAGGCTGAGACCCAGAAGGGCGGCTCACTGACGACCCAGGTGGGCAACGAAGACCTCGAGCAGATCCAGAAGGCCTGCTGGGGCAAGCTCGGCTACGAACCCTAGGATCGTAGTCCGGCCGTGAGAACGGAAGGGAAAGCGAGGGGCCGGACCGCGACATGTAAAGACCGAAGATCAAGAATCAAAATGGCGGAATCGCCGCGGCGCGGCGATGACTTCCTCAATTTTGCATTTTGCAGCTTGCATTTTGATTTCCCATGCCGATACCATCACCGGATTCTAAAATGAGTTCGGACCCCATGAAAAGGAACTTTGCACTTGAAGCCTACGATCAAGATCGACTCGACGCAGACGCCTGATGGCAAGACGATGGTCCTGTGCAAACACGACCGCGATTACTCGATTGCCCTGGACGGCCAGGAGATCATGACGAGCCGGGAAACCGAATCGGAACTGGAACTGGCCCGGTTGGGATGCGATAAGATCAAGAACAGACCCCGTCCGAAGGTTCTGATCGGGGGGCTGGGGCTGGGCTTTACCCTGCGCGAGACGCTCGATCTCCTTCCGGGCAACGGCCAGGTCGTGGTCGCCGAACTGTTACCCGATCTGGTGCGGTGGAATCGCGAGGTGCTGGGCGAGCTGGCCAACCATCCCCTGGCCGATAAGCGCGTGGTCGTCAAGAGCCGGGACGTGCGCAAAGTGATCCAGGAATCCAACGGTGCGTTCGACGCGATCCTGCTCGACGTGGACAACGGGCCCAACGCGATGACGCACGGGGAGAACGCCAAGCTCTACAGTTCCTACGGTATCGCATCAGCCCTTCAGGCCCTGCGCCCCGGCGGGTGTCTGGCGATCTGGTCGGTGACGGCCGACGCCCATTTCGAGCGGCGCGTTCGCCGCAACGGCCTGGCAGTCCGCGGCTTCCGCGTCCGCGCCTACAAGGCCAGCAAATCCCGCTCCCGCACCGTCTGGACCATCGCCCAAGAAGCCCGCGCGCTACCATCCCGCCCCGAAGAAGATCGACCCCGCCGTCCATCGAAGAAGCGAACTCCCAAGCCGTCTTGACAGTCGGTGTATCCCTGAGTATCCTGTTGCTTGCATGTATGCGAGTCTGGCGGTTGTTGCGGAGATGTGCTCCATGTCGCGTCGAGCCAAACACACTCGGGTTGTCTTGTTGATCTTGGGTATAGGCATTGGTGGTGCGATCGCTGTCCCGAGGGTCCTGATGTATTTTGGCTGGGCGCCGCCCTTGAGGCATGACCAGGTTGCCGGGCCAGCGTTTCTGAAGGCGGATGCTGACGACCTGAAGGGCACGGTGGTGACGCCGCACCTCGAGTGCGCCATCACGGGCGATGAAAACGTCCTCTGGTGCGCCACGTTTCAATTGGCCTGGAACCAGTTGTGTGACCTCTTGGGCGGGCCCGTTCCGAGTGACATCGCCGGCGCCGCTGAGATGGTGAGCATTCTCAACCGACAGACGGTCGATACGAACGATCTGGACGAGGCCAGCTATGTGGCGCTGGCAGGGTATCCGACGGGTGGGCCGGATGATATCCTGGATCGAATAGCAGTTGCCCTCCACGAAAAGTTCAACGGAGCGGCTGACCCCCAGTTGCTCCCCGCTCGGGGTGATCTGGAACGGAACGACTGGGTGGCCTATGCGTACCTGTTCAAGTCGCTGCCCTTCCGATGGGCGTTTGATCGGGATCGGCGCAGCGGTGTGACATTCGCCGAACGTGGCGTTCAGACGTTTGGCATCCACCAGTTCATGGAGGAGCAGAATCGCGAGGTCAGAATGGCCAGCCAGGTTCTGGTGTATGACTACCGCAGTGAGGACGACTTCATCATCGAGCTCAAGACGCAGTCGGAATCCGATTGCATGGTGCTCGCCAAGGTTCAGCCCGAGCCCACGCTAGCCGATACTATCCGTTCGGTCTGGAAGCGTCTTGATTTGGCCGAAGCCAAGCCCATGCTCAAGGCAAGCAGTCTCGGCATCCCGGTACTCGATTTCGACATCCTGCGGCGCTACCACGAATTGTCACCAGTGGGCATGGCGGCCCAGCAGATACGATTTAGATTGGACGAGACCGGCGCGGTACTCAAGTCGGAAGCACTCGTAGCGGAGGCCGCGGCGTTCCAATATCTCATCTTCGACAAGCCCTTCCTGGTAATGCTGCAACGGGTCGGTGCGAAGAACCCGTACTTCGCGCTGTGGGTGGCGAACGCGGAACTGCTTGTTCCCGTCGAGCTGCGCGACGAGACTCGCTAGCAGCGCTCGTGACGCCGTCTAGCCGAAGAGACTGGCGGTGGGGCCGGCCGCTGGGCTGGTGGCTTGTTCGTAGCCCTCGTCGCGGGGCAGGTTCTGTTCGGCGGCGGCTTTCTTGGCGAGCACGTCGCAGGTCTCGTTGTCGGCGTGTCCCGCGTGGCCCTTGACCCACTGGAAGACGATCTCGTGATCGGCGCAGGCGGCCAGCAGTCGCTCCCAGAGATCGACGTTGACCGCCTTGTCGTTCTTGTTGCGCCGCCAGCCGTTGGCCTTCCAGCGCGTGACCCAGCCCTTGGTCATGGCGTCGACAAGGTACTTCGAGTCGCTGTGCAGCGTGACCTCGCACGGGACGGTCAGCGCCTCGAGGGCCGCGATGGCGGCCATGACTTCCATCCGGTTGTTCGTGGTCAGGCGGAAGCCACCGGAGAGCTTCTTCTGGTGCTTGCCGAAGCGCAGCACGACGCCGTAGCCGCCGGGACCGGGATTGCCCAGGCAGCCGCCATCGGTGTATATCGTGACATCTTTGATTCGATCGGTCATAGGATCGGGCATTGTACGCGCCATCGGCGCGGCGTCAACGGCTTTTCCGAATGTAGGTCGAGCGTCCCCGCTCGACTCGGTTGTGCGTCGTGCGAGGACGCACGACCTACGCTGGCGCGCCTTTGTCTTGTCCGGCCCACGGGAGTTGTGGTATCATATGCGATCGGTTCTCCGGGCGTGCCGTTGCCCTGAGGACCCGGGGGGAACAAGGCATAACGGTTCTCAAAGAGAGGGTACTTATGAGCAGCAAACATTCGAAGATCACGCGTAGACAATTCATCAGCGGCGCGACCGGGGCGATCGGCGCCTTTACGCTCGTGCCGCGGCACGTGTTGGGCGGCCCGAAGTTCGTCGCGCCCAGCGAGAAGATCTACATCGCCATCATCGGTTGCGGCGGACAGGGCCGGACCAACGCCCGGGGTCTGTTCGGCCAGGACGACGCCCAGGTTGTCGCTATCGCCGACCCGATGGACAAGGCGGACTACAGCCGGTTCTACTACAAGGGTGTGGCGGGGCGGCTGCCGGTCAAAGCCGAGGTGGAGAAACGGTACTCGCAGCAGAATCCGCAGTTCAAGTGCAACGATTACGTCGACTTCCGCAGGCTGCTCGACAAAGAGAAGAACATCGACGCCGTCCTGTGCGCGACGCCGGATCACGTGCACGCGTACGTAACGATGGCGGCCCTGCACCGGGGCAAGCACGTCTACTGCGAAAAACCGCTGACCCACAACATCTACGAGGCCCGCATGGTGGCCAAGGCCGCCAAGAAAGCGGGCGTTGCGACGCAGATGGGCAACCAGGGCCGCAGCGCCGAGGGTAATCGACTCACCTGCGAAATGATCTGGGACGGCGCGATCGGCAAGGTGTGTGAGGTGCAGGGCTGGAGCGGCGCCGCCGGTTGGGCCAGTGGGCGAGGTCGTCCCCAGGACAAACCAGCCGTGCCCAGCGGATTTGACTGGGACCTCTGGCTCGGACCCAAGCCCAAACGTCCTTACCACCCGGCCTACGCGCCCTACAACTGGCGTGGCTGGTGGGCCTTCGGGACCGGCGCGGTTGGTGACATGGCGGTCCACAACCTGGAGCCGGCGTTTGCTGCGCTGAAGCTGGGCCATCCGATCAGCGTCGAGGCGGTCCAGAGCGAGTTCGTTGATTCCGAGGTTATCGGCTCGAACAACCACGTGGTCTGGGAGTTTGGCCCGCGGGGCGACATGGGCCCGGTGACGATCCACTGGTACGACGGTTCGTTGCGGCCCGAGCGGCCGGCCGAACTGGAAGAGGGACGCCGCGTCGGCGGTGGGGGCAACGGCATCCTCATC
>JANQFY010000195.1 GCA_028277585.1 Sedimentisphaerales bacterium | reverse complement strand
ACCACCCAGCATACAGATGTTGTGACTTGCCGAGTTCAGGCGATAGTAAGACCAGCGCTGCCCCCCTCGCTTGCCCGACCAGTAGCCCGGCTGATTGTAGTTGTCGGCGCCCAGGTCCCGCGCCCAGCGAACCCCCAGGGCGTCCAGTTCAAAGTTCCCCAGATCGAGATGCCCATGATTGACCTGGTTATAGCCCGCCTTGATACCGACGAAGAGGGCCTCGGGATCGTCCCAATCGCTACGGAAGGTCGCGACTTCCACGGGACCGTCGAAGTACTGATCGAGCCGCTTACGCACCGCGCGAGATGGAGGTTTGGCCGCGTACCAGATCAGGTGCCCCACACCGGCCGAACGCTTGGCGATCTCCTCATGTTCGGCGTAGGCGTACAGCGGATTGTGAAACGTCCGGGCAAGCCAGAACATGCACGCCATGGGCCGCCGCGCACTGCGCTCCCCGACGTCGGCGAAGTTCAGGTACAGACCGGTGGGCCCCGTCATGTAGATCGGAAAGGCGCCCGCCTTCGACAGCCCCTCGACGTCGAGTAGACCGAACGTCGTTCCCAGCGCGGTCTCCAGGGCGGCTAATCCATAGGCCGTGTAACGCGTCGCATAGTGCCAGTACCCCGGCCCTTCTCCCCAGGCGCCGTCAGGACCGTAGCTCTTCAAGGCGCGAGGAAGCGACTTGACTGCTGCGGGGATGATCCGCTCAGCGTAGCACGGATCAGTCTCCGCGATAGCCAGCGCCCCGATGATCATCCCTCCGTTGCAGACCTGATTCCAGTTGTGCTCGCTCCGAACCCACCAGCCGTTTTCCGCATACACAGCTAAGCCGGGCTTGAGCCCTTTTTCGATCAGCGCGTTGGCGATCGCCCTGCGGGTGTCACCATCGAGATAGTCATAGAGCCAGTCATACCCGACCCCCACGGCGTGGGACATCTCAGCCGTATCCAGGAAGTGAGAGGGATTCCAATCCTCAAACGCGCAGACTTCCAGCAAGTGCTCCCGAGCCTTGGCGGCAAAACGTGCCTCTCCGGTCCAGCGATGCGCAAACGCCAGAGCATAGATCCGACCGAGACAGTCACGACTGACACTGAGCAAGCGGGGGCCGACCTTCTTATAGACCAGGGGACGTTTCTGCAGACACGCTTCGGCGCTGGTCTGAACGTCGCGCCAGCACTTCTGCAACGCGTCATCCTCGGGGAAGCTGGCTCGGAGACGTCCCAGGTCTCGATCCCTCAGCATCAGCCGTGGATGATCTTTCTCCAAGGACGACAGAACATCGGGATCGCGTGTGAGTCGTTGGGCCTGGAGGGGAACCATCGGAAGCAGCAAGACCACGCTGCACGAAGCGACAACACGACACATCCATTTCATAATCCGCCTTTCAACATCCCCTCAACCATCAGGCCGGATGCACTCAGTCACCTCTCTGACCGACCGAATGTCCCTATGCAGTTTATAGGCGCAACGGGATGAACGAAGCAAGACAATTCCTCGTTGCGCTGACAACGGCCAGAGGCAAGGAGGCCCTTCAGTTGTCGCTGCAGACATTGACCGTAGGAAGCCCGCGTGTTATCATCCGTCAGACCATGAAACCGTGTTGAGGGATCAAGCCATGAACAAGCTCGTGTTCAAGAACAAAGAGGAAATGGGCGCGGCGGCGGCAAGTGCGGCGGCCGAAACGATCCGAGCAGCCATCGCTGGCAGGGGACAAGCCAACATCATTCTCGCTACGGGCGCCAGTCAGTTTGAGATTCTCGAACAGCTCACGGCCGCGCAGGACATCGACTGGTCGACGGTCGTCATGTTCCATCTGGACGAGTATGTCGGCCTCGGCCCTGACCACCCCGCCAGTTTCCGGAAATACCTCCAGGAGCGTTTCGTCGATCGGGTCGGGTCGCTCCAGGCCGTGCATTTTGTCGACGGCGATGCGAACGATCCGGCTGGCGAATGCACGAGACTGGGGGACATCATTCGTCAACATTCCATCGACGTTGCCTGTGTGGGTATCGGCGAGAACGGGCACCTGGCGTTCAACGACCCGCCGGCCGATTTCGAGACGGATGAGCCGTATCTCGTGGTGGAGCTCGATGAGCGCTGCCGGAAGCAACAGCTCGGCGAAGGGTGGTTCCCGACGCTGGCGGACGTTCCGGCTCAGGCCATTTCGATGAGTATCAAGCAGATCCTCTCGAGTCAGCGTATGATTGTCACCGTTCCGGACGAGCGAAAGGCCGAAGCGGTCCGAAACGCCCTGAACGGGCCGATTACGCCCCAGTGCCCGGCCTCAATTCTTCAGGACCACGGGGATTGCTCGATCTTCCTCGACGAACCGGCGGCTTCAATGCTCTAGGCACGATCACTGGCACAGCGAGACGTTTGACGCCCCAGGTGGGATGGTGTAGGATGTACGCGGCTTTCGCTTGCTTTGGAAGGGCTGCAAAGATGGGGGCCGCGACGGACGGCTGTCAACTCGAACAACGGACTGCAATGGGCGGAATTCGTGCATGAGGATACCGGGACTAGTCGATCTCCAGGTCAATGGCTACAAGGGTGTCGATTTCTCCGGCGCAGACCTGACCGAGGAGAGCCTGAGGCAGGTATGTGATGAACTGCTGGCCGCCGGCACGACCGCCTTTCTCCCGACGATTATCACCAGTCCTCTGGAAATCTACGAGCGCAACCTGCCTATTATCGCACGGGCGATGAGCAAGCCGGCGCTGGAAAGCCAGGTGCTCGGCATTCATCTCGAAGGTCCTTTCCTCTCACCCCAGGAGGGCGCTCGCGGCGCTCACAATCCCGACTGGATGAAAGCGCCCGACACGAACCTCCTGGACCAACTGATCGCCTGGGCGGATGGCAAGATCAGGATGCTCACCCTGGCGGCCGAATTGGACGGGGCTGCGGAACTGGCGACCTACGCCAGAGACCAGGGCATCGTCGTCTCGCTGGGCCATCAGATGGCCAGTGAACGACGGATCCAAGACCTTGCGCGAGCGGGCGCCACGGCGCTGACGCATCTTGGCAACGGGACGCCGGCGCTGATACCACGTCATGACAACACCATCTGGGCGGGATTAGCCAACGACGCATTGTCGGCCACAGTCATTGCCGATGGCCATCATCTGCCCCCCTCGTTACTCAAGACCATCATCCGGGCCAAAGGCCCCGAACGTTGTATTATAATCAGCGACGCATCCGCCCTGGCGGGCCTGCCGGCCGGTGAGTACGAGTCGATGGGCAATCGTGTCGTACTTGAAGAGAACGGCCTGCTGCATAATCCAACCACGGGCTATATGGCGGGTTCCTCGGCAACCATGCTGGATTGCGTCAGTCATCTGGCCTCCCTTGACCTGGTGACGCCCAGGGAGTTGATCGCCATGGCGTTCGACAATCCGTTGAAACTGATCGGAATCGAACCGCAGCAAATGCGCACGGACAGCGGCATTTTCTTCGATGAGCAGCGACTGCGATTCGATCGCACCGAACGCGTCTGATTTCTGCAGGGATCGCTTCGTATCGACGCATCGACGCGGCAGCGACCTTGATACGCTAGTGAGGTAATGCCAACTATCAATCTGAGGAGCAACCATGAGAAGCCATATCTTGCACCTTACTCTCATCGCCATCGTGGCTTGCGCGGCCGTTGGGGAGACTGCGAGCCAAGCGCAGACGAACGCCTGGTCGGACCTGAAACTCTGGTACAATCGACCGGCCGGCCAGTGGACCGAGGCCCTGCCCGTTGGCAACGGGCGGCTGGGCGCGATGGTCTTCGGGGGAACAGCCGAGGCACGCTACCAACTCAACGAAGACTCGCTCTGGTGCGGGTACCCTCATGATTACGCCCGCGACGGCGCCGTCCAGCACCTGGATCAGATCCGCAAGCTGCTGCTCGAAGGCAAGCAGCGCGAGGCGGATCAACTGGCGATGAAGAACTTCATGTCCTATCCGCTGGGGCAAGTGCCCTACCAACCGTTCGGCGACCTGAAACTGACCTTCCCGGGGCACGACAAGGCGACGGACTATCGCAGGCAACTCGATCTGGATACGGGGATCGCCCTCACGAAGTACCGCGTGGGCGATGTTACGTACACGCGCCAAACGTTCGCCAGCTTCCCAGACCAGGTCGTCGTCGTTCGACTCTTCTGCGACAAGCCAGGCGCGCTGAATCTCACCGCGAACCTGACGAGCCCCAACCAGGACGTGAAGACGCGCGCCATCGGCAGCAATACGTTGGCCATCAGCGGCCGCGCTCGCGACTACAAAACGCGCGGGGACTTCGGTATCATGCCGGGCAAGGTGCGGTTCGAAGGTCGGTGTCGCGTGACGGTCAATCAGGGCCAGGCAACCGTCGACGATGAGGAGATCACCATCAAGAACGCCCGAGGCGTTACCCTCGTGCTGGCGATGGCAACGAATGTCAAGAGCTATAAGGATATCTCAGCCGATCCGGCTGCTCGCTGCGCCGCCGTCCTAAAGAAGGTGGGCAAGAAAGCGTTCCGGAAACTGCGTGCGGCACATCTGGAGGATCACCGGGCCCTTTTCCGTCGCGTCTCCATCGATCTGGGTGACGCAGAGACGGCGGATCTGCCGACCGATCAGCGTATCGTGAAATACGCGGAGAAGGAAGACCCGCAACTGGCGGCGCTGTTCTTCCAATATGGCCGCTACCTGATGATCGGCAGCTCGCGGGCTGGGGGGCAGCCGGCGAACTTGCAGGGGCTCTGGAACGAGAGTACGACCCCCCCGTGGGACAGCAAGTACACCGTCAATATCAACACCGAGATGAACTACTGGCGCACCGAACCAACCAACCTGAGTGAATGCGGCCAGCCGCTCTTCGACGCCCTGGCCGAGGTGGCCGACTCCGGACAACGCACCGCCAAGAAGCACTACGGCGCCCCCGGCTGGGTCTTGCACCACAACTTCGACCGCTGGCGCGGCACCGCCCCGATCAACGCGGCCAATCACGGCATCTGGGTCACCGGCGGCGCCTGGCTCTGTCAGCATCTATGGTGGCACTACCTCTATACGGGCGACGAGGATTTTCTGCGCGACACCGCCTATCCGCTCATGAAGGGCGCCGCGGAGTTCTTTGCCGACTTCCTCATCGAGGACCCGCGCAACGACAAGCGCTGGCTGATCAGCGGACCGAGCAATAGCCCGGAGATTGGCGGCCTGGTCATGGGACCAACGATGGACCACCAGATCATTCGCGATCTTTTCGCTAATACCGCCCAGACGGCTCGCATCCTGGGCGTGGACCGAGACTTTGCGAAGAAACTCGACGCCATGCGGGTCCGCATCGCTCCCAACCTGATAGGCAAACATGGTCAACTCCAGGAGTGGCTCGAGGACAAGGACGATCCCAAGAACAAGCACCGCCATGTCTCGCACCTGTGGGGCCTGTTCCCGGGCGAAGAGATCACGCCGGAGACACCGGAACTCTTCCAGGCCGCCAAGCAGTCCCTGCTCTTCCGGGGCGACGGAGGCACCGGGTGGAGCCGCGCCTGGAAGATCAATTTCTGGGCCCGCTTGCTCGACGGCGACCACGCCCATCTCATGCTGAGAAACCTCCTGACACTGACCAGCTCACCCCTGACGAAGTACAAGGGCGGCGGGGTCTACGCCAATCTCTTCGACGCCCATCCGCCCTTCCAGATCGATGGCAACTTCGGCGCGACCAGCGGCATGACTGAGATGCTGATGCAGAGCCACCGCCGCGACAGCGAGGGACGCTACATCATCGACCTATTGCCCGCCCTGCCCTCGGCCTGGCCGAACGGCAATGTCAGAGGACTGGTGGCCCGCGAAGGATTCGAGATCGCCATGCAGTGGAAAGGCGGCAAGCTCCAGCGCGCTCGCATCACGTCAAAGCTCGGCAAGACATGTCGTATCCGCACGCAGGTTCCGGTTTCGGTTCGGGCCGGCGGTCGAAAGATCAACGCATCCAGACCAGACGGCAATGTCGTCTCGTTCCCGACGCGAAAAGGGAGCACCTACGAGATCGTCACTGACTCGGTCCAGAATACGAATCCAAGCGCTAAAAAAAAATGGGAACTCTGGTACGATCGGCCGGCTGAGAAATGGACCGAGGCTTTGCCGATTGGGAACGGGCGGCTGGGCGCCATGGTGTTCGGCGGCACGACGACCGAGCGCATTCAACTGAACGAGGATTCCCTCTGGGCCGGCCCGCCCGTGCCGGAGGATCGCGTAGGCGCCCACAAGCACATCGCCAAGGCGCGTCAA
This sequence comes from Sedimentisphaerales bacterium, assembly GCA_028277585.1. GTDB lineage: Bacteria > Planctomycetota > Phycisphaerae > Sedimentisphaerales > Anaerobacaceae > Anaerobaca. The sequence goes on along the minus strand of JANQFY010000195.1, from coordinate 15,848 downwards.
CTCATCTTCGAGGGCAAGTACAGCGAAGCACAGGCCATCATGCAGCAGGAGGTCATGGCGCCGCGCATCTCGCCGCGCAGCCATCAGACGTTGGGCGATATTCGCATCACCATGCCGGGCACTGCCGGGCAAGCAGCCTCCTATCGTCGCGATCTCAATCTGGATGCCGCAATCGCGACGACGACATTCACCCTCAATGGGATAACGTACAAGCGCGAGGTCTTTGCCAGTCCCATCGACCAGGCGGTTGTCGTGCGCTTGAGCGCGAATAAGCCGGGGCAGATCAGTGTGGATGTCGCACTGGATCGGCCGGCCGATTTCGAGGTCGCTCCCGTCGGGACCGACACGTTGAGCATGTTCGGGCAGGCAACGCAAGACGGCAAGCATAAGGGCGTGCATTACCACACGCAGCTCCAGGCCAAGCCTCAAGGTGGACAGGTAACGATCGAGGGCAAGACCCTGGCAATCCGCAAGGCTAGCGCGCTGACGCTCTTCCTGACGGCGGCGACAGACTACAACTTTGACAATCCCTATGAGCCGCTACAGAGGAACCTTGCGCAAGTCTGCTCCAGACAGCTAGCCGCCGTCACCAAGAAGAGTCTCAGGAGTATCCGTACGGTGCACCTGGCCGAACACCGCCGACTCTTCCGCCGCGTCACGCTCGACCTGGGCCAGACCGATGCGGCGCAGAAGCCCACCGACCAGCGACTTCGAGCACTACGAGACGGGGCGAACGATCCGGCTCTGACCGCCCTGTACTTTCAATTCGGTCGCTACCTGTTGATCTCCTGTTCACGGCCCGACTGCATGCCCAGCAATCTGCAAGGTCTTTGGAACGACAAACTCGACGCACCGTGGAACGCCGACTATCACATCAACATCAATATTCAGATGAACTACTGGCCGGCTGAACTGTGCAATCTCTCCGAATGTCACGAGCCCTTCTTCCGGCTGACCGAGGCGCTCGTTCCATCGGGGCGCAAAACGGCTCGCGACGTCTACGGCTGTCGGGGCTTCGTCGCCCACCACACCACCGACGCCTGGTTCCACACCAGCCCATTCGGCAAGGTCGGTTACGGCATGTGGCCCATGGGCGCCGCCTGGTGTACGCAGCACTTCATGGAGCGCTACCGCTTCACGGGCGACCGCAAGTTCCTGCGCGATCGCGCCTACCCAATCCTCAAAGAGGCCAGTCTCTTCCTTCTGGATTGGCTCGTCGAACACCCGGAAACCGGCAAGCTGGTCTCCGGCCCTTCGAATTCCCCGGAGAATCGGTTTCGGGCGCCTGATGGCAAGCCCGTACACCTGTCGATGGGCCCGTCCATGGACCAGCAGATCATCTGGGATACGTTCACCAATCTCATTGAAACGGCCAAGATCCTGGGCATTGAGGACGATTTCATACGAGAGGTGATCGCGGCGCGGAAGAAACTGGCGATGCCGCGCATCGGTTCGGACGGTCGACTGCTCGAATGGTCCGAAGAATTCGAGGAACCGGATCCCGGCCATCGGCACATCTCACATCTGTTCGGCGTACACCCCGGGCGCCAGTACACGTACCAGGATTCTCCCAAGATGATCGCCGCGGCGCGAAAGAGCATCGAACATCGCCTCGCTCACGGCGGCGGGCATACCGGATGGAGTCGCGCATGGATCATCAATTTCTGGGCGCGCTTCAAGGACGGCGACAAGGCCCAGGAGAACGTCAGAGCGCTGCTGATCAAATCCACCCATCCGAACCTGTTCGACAACCATCCCCCGTTCCAGATCGATGGCAATTACGGCGGCACGGCGGGCATCGCCGAGATGCTTCTCCAGAGTCATGCCGATGGGATCGATCTGCTTCCGTCCCTGCCGGACGCCTGGCCCACGGGACGGATCGAGGGGTTACGGGCCCGCGGCGGATTCGAGGTGGACATCGCCTGGAAGAATGGTAAACTCAGGGAGGCGAGGATCAAGAGCCTCAATGGCAATACCTCGGCAGTGCGGTACGGTGCGAAGACGATTGAGATTAAGCCAGGCAAGGGCAAGTCCGTCCGGCTCAACGGTGCTCTCGCACAGTTCTAGAGGCGCGATGCGACAATCCGAACTGTGCCGACGTTCGGACGTATTGGAAAGTACAGAGACTCCCGGTGTGGTGGAGCCTCTGCAAACGGAGTGGGTAACGAGTCTCGTCGACACGGAGGTTGGCTGCATCTCAGAAGATCATCCAGTAGACACAACGCGCCGGCGATCCGGATAGACCGGCCAAATCGGTGCGACGGCTTCGTATCCCCACATCAGCGTTAGGAGTACGCGGCCCGGAACAGTGATGGAAAGGAGGGTTAGCAGAGACAGATAGGACTCTTCAGACTTAGGAGAGGGTGATGACAAGGGCAATCCTGGAGGAAGCCTTCTTGCTAAGAAAAGGAGAGAGAAATGAAACGGATTTCGATTGTCATTGCGCTGACGTTGCTGGGCGCAACCGCCTCCGAGGCGAGGACCTTTGGCTCCCAGCGCCACCGCATCCGCTACAGTCCTTACGCGTTCAGCTATCGCAACTCAGGGCTCGTCCCCGGCGGAGTCAAGTACTCACCTTACGCGTTCACACCGGGCAGCACCGGCCTGGTCTATGAGGGTGCACGGTACACGCCGTATGCCTTTAACTATCGCAATCCCGGCCTGGTCGTCGACTACCACTGGTGGCAAGCCCCCATCTGCACGCCGTGCCCATGCCAGACGACCACACAGTGCGTCAAACCGGCACCGCGGTCGATGCGCCCTCAGGCGGTCGCGCGACGCAAGTGCGCCCTTTCGAGTGCGCAACGGCAGGAGATCAGGGCCACCGACGGGCTGCAGGTCATTCGGAGATACCTCAAGGAGCGCGGCCTGGACGGCGCGGCAATCAGCCACCGACTGAGCGTCAAGAGCCGGACCGCCACAGTGGCGTTTATCTTCAGGGACAGGAACGTGATCGTTCGATACACTAACCCCGAGATCGTCGAGACACTTGCCTCCGGGTCGGTGGCCCAGCAGAAAGCCTACGAGCGACATGAGCAGCGCTGGCAGGCGGTAGTCGAAGCGTTCCAGAACACAGGGGGAAATGTCTATTGCGTCAACACCGCCGACAGAGAGCAAATTGTCGCGGCTCTGGACGGTTGCAGTGAACTAACTGCGAACCCCACGACGCTGTACGCCAAGAATTGAGCCTGGATCTGGCGAACGACCTGGCCCCACCGAGAGCCTGTCAGGATCAGGGCCGGCCCGGTGTGGGCTGGTCCGGTTCCCAGTTCTCAGGATCGCTCCATGTCACGGGGGCGGCGGTTACTTCCTTGATGTTCAGGGACTGACCGTCGCCGTCCGTGGCTGAGTACCAGCGGTCCGTGTACTGGAAGCGCATGACCGCGGCGTCCCACGGCGCTGCCAGTTTCAACACGATCTCCTCGCCTCGATCACTGAGACGATCGGCATATACCCCTGCAAGCGGAACCCCCGATCCGTAGATGGCCTGGAACTGGGCCGCATCGGCGACGACGACCGCATACTCACCCGCCTCAAGAATCATGGCGCCGAAGGTGAACTCTACGCCCCCTGTAAAACGTAATCCGGTCAGATCCAGCGGAACGTCGCCAATATTCTGCAATTCGATGAAATCGCCGCTGTCACCGTCTTCAGCGTGGTACATCAGTTCCGTGATCCGCAAGCCGTCCAACAGGCGAAGCTCCTTGAGGTGCGGGTGCTCTCCACCAACGAGTTCCACCGTCGTGGTCTCCATCATCGCGGAGATCAGGAAATCGCTGCTCGTGGCGGAACGATTGAGTGCATGGATCGCCAGCAGGTTGTCACCCTCCCGAAGAAGGTCGGCATAAGGCATGATGTCCCAAACACCGTCGAAGGCAATCGCGCTTGCCTCATGGCTGTTCTGGGCCCACGAATCCCATTGAGGCGTTTCCGAGATGTTCGCTCGGGCAATCTCGACGCCGTTGAGATAGACGACGAATCCGTCATCGTAGCGCAGATAGAGCAACAACTCATCCATGTCGCCCGGCAACGCGCTGTCGAGATGGAACGGGATGCGCACATAGCAAGTTGTACTGAGTCCATACATCGACATCTCGACGTCAAGGCCGATCAAGTCGTGATAGCCCACGCCGCGCTCGTAGCCGACCCCGGCGGGCTCTCCGACATAACTGAGCCAATCAGAATCGTCGAAACCCGGATCGGACTTCCAGTTCGGATCGATGTGGTCTGCCGAGAGAGGAACCACGACCCGCTTTGGGGCGCCTTCGGCTATGAGAATCGTATGCCTTGTCACAGCCCGGGAGACAACGGGATTGGCCACGCCAGGCGTCGGTAGCGCCGACCAGTCCATCCCATTCGCCCCGTCCGGAATGCGTCCCTGAGAGACGTCCGGCGTCTGAGGACCATACACGATCCGATCAACCACCTTGAGACCGGGATCGGCCAGTCCGATCATCTCGCCATCGGTGGAGAAGCCGAAATCGCTCGGGCCCGAATCGCTCTCGCCGTTAGCCTGGAAGACCACGAACCCCTCGCCGTCAATGAAGCTCAGAGGCGGTATCTCATATTTGCCTGGCTGAGTCGTCGGATTGTCCGTCAGATGGAAGGCGCCGATATCCACGGGCCAAGCGGCGGGGTTGTAGAGTTCCACGAAATCGTTAACAAAGAGGACCTGGGCGCCGGCCAGCCATTCGTTGATCCGAACTCCAACGGGATCGCTCAGGGGCGCCGCCATGTTGGCCTGCCCCAGCGAAGGAACGGTCAAGCGCCACGCATCGTCAGGCCCCGTGCGGCCAATCGATCGATCGGGCAATTGAGGTCCGAAGACGACCGAATCGAGCAACATCCCGTCTCTGTCGAAAAGGCGGACTTGGTCGCCCAGGGCGTCAAAACCAAAGCCCAGATGAATGCCCGAGGTGGTTGCAGAATCAGCCCAGAGAACGAGGTGCTCACCCGGGCCCATCGAAACCCCCGCCGGGAAAACGAACTTGCCCGGTTCGTTCGGATCGTCGGTTAGGGTCATGCCCGAGAGATTCAGCGCGCCGGGACCATCGTAGTATAGCTCCAGAGCATCCGGGAAGGCGCCTTCATGGGCCTCAGCGCTCTGGTTATTGGCCAGGATCTCGCTGAGTCGCAGTTGCCGGTAGTCTACCTCCACCGTCCAACTCCGCGAGGCGTTGGGCAACTCTTGCCAAACGCCGGCCGAGTTCTTGCCCAGGACGTAGACCGTGTACGTATCCCCATCGCGAAGATCCGTCAGCAGAACCGGAACGTCTACCGGAGCCTCTTCGCTCCAGGGGCCGTTCGGGCTGCTGAGGCTATACTTGTAGTGCGTGACGCCAGGCCCCCAAACCATCAGGATTGCATCTCGACGATGGGTCCACCCCATCGTCGGAACGCCGGAGACCGTCGCGCCGGCCGGAACGTGCGCCCCCATGTCCAATCCGCCCGTGCCGGCGCCCCGCGCCGCAGACGCCGCCTTCAGATGAAAGTCCTCCGCGCCAACAAACAGAGGATCGGCGTCGATGTTGCCCTCCCCCAATCCATGCCACTGAGCCGGCGCGAGGCAACGGTTCATGACGATATCCGTCGTCCCCCAATCGGGATCGTCCACGTAGAACCGTTCCAACAATGTCGGGCAGTTCCAGAACGCGCTCGAATCCATCCAGACGCCGCGCCCCGGCGAAGTCGTCTGGCCCGGAATCTCGAAGTAGAAGACCGAGGCGCTTGCATCAGCAACCGTGTTGTTCTCGAACCGCATGAAAGAGCGATTCTTGATCTGGGCGACGTGACCAATGCGATGAAAGACATTTCGAACGACGACGTAGTCCCGCCCTCCGCCGGCGGAAATCACATTGGACTCGCGCGGCGTTGTATTGAATTCATCCTTGATGTAGTTCATGAAGACATTGCCTTCGATGTGGGCATCCGTCTCCAAATCCAGCGCCTCATCACCGCCTCCCAGGAAGACGTTGTTGAGGATCTGAGGAATCGCCGCCGGACGGGCGGGCCCATCGAAATCGATGGCGTCGTTGTGCCCGGTGATCGTGCCGAAGACATTGCCCTCGATGACAAGCCAGCCTTCCTCCGGCACACCGCTGCCCCAGATGTGCTCACTGAGATTGTCTGTCGTCGGAGGCTCGCCCGGCTGGAAGATATCCGTGAAGTGCGAGTGTCGAACGACCAGGGAGGAGTCGATCGTCCTGATGCGCCGACGGTCGGTATGGTCGAACGTAACGTGGTCGATCAGCAGCCGGGAATTCTCCAAGCCAACCATGCCATCGTTCGTCTGACCATACTCGATCACGGCGTGTGAGATCTGATTGTCCCGTACGGAGTCAACGAACTGGATTCCGCCCCAGGCGCCGCCAAGTCCAGGAGTTCGCGTGAAACGAATCGACGCGTATTCCTCACCCTGTGCCTGGAGTTGCCCCCGGACGATCAGGGCTACGTTCGGATCAAAGAAGACCGTCGTTCCGGGGCCGATAGTCAGCATCATGTCCGGCTCGATCGTCAGATCAGCTGTGATACGATAGGGTCCTTCCTCAGCCGTCCAAACCATCGCGCCGCCCCAGGCAAACGAAGGAGAATCCGGGACAACGACCGATTCATAGGGATAGTACCCCATCTCACCCGACGGATCCGCGGCACCGATACAGAGCGAATCCGAGCCGAGTCGATAGTCGCCAATCGCCGGACTGACGAACGCAGGGCCGACGTTGAGATTGCCGGAACCGGGCCAGTCTTCGCCCACCAGATTGGAGTGGGCGATATGAATGTCCGACTCCTTATAGGGCGCCTGCGCCTCGACAGGATCGGTTGCGTCGATAATCGAATTGGTCACGTTGAAGACGATCGTTCCGGAAGAGACACCGTATTTGTTGTGTGACTGAAGACCGACGTCCACATGTCCCGGCGTCTTGGTGGTCACGACCGTCGTCCGATCGATGTTCACCACGGCCTGGCCCCCATTGAAGGCCTTGGCCACTACGCTGGCGACAGTGGGATCCTCCGGAGCCATGTTGTTGCCCACGATCAGGCAATGATCCAGCGTCGTTTCGCCGCCATAGACGCTGACCGCCTTGTCTCGGCAATCGCGGACAATGACGTCTTCAATGACGACCTCACTGCCCAACGTGTCGATCCCATCATCGTCGATCCCGGCGACCACACTGCCGACCAATCGACACTGTTGCGAAGCCAACTGATCGTGAATGTAGATACCATCCGCATCATCGGCCGCGCGCATCTCCGTGATCCAACTGTCCTCGAAGAGCAGCGCCGTGCCGGCAATCTCAGGGCCCATGACCGAACGAGCGAAGAGAGTGCCTCGGAAGGTCAAATCGGTCCCCGAATCGGCATCCATGATCTTGCCCGCGTTATCCGTCAGTGAGGCATGATCGAAAACGAGCGTCGAGTCCTCGGTCCGAAAGACGGGCCCGGAATGCGAATGTCCCACAGGGGGAGAGTGCCCCGCCTGAGTGATATTCGTATAGACGAAACTCGACGGCGCAGCGCCAACGTGGTGGAACTCGCCCCAGTTCTCGCCGGCCGTCAGGGCTGTGATCGTGACCGGGCGAAGCGCGGTCCCCAACGACTGGATCGAGCCCCGCACATCGATGTCCGTTCCATCGCGACCTGAAGCGACGCCGTCAACCAAGACGAGTGCCCCGGGATCAAGCGTCAATTCAACGCCTTCGGGAATCGTGAAATCGCCCCCAGTGATGCGGTAGACGCCGCCCCATCGCTGTGAGCTATTCAGCGTTCCAGAGACAACGTTGATTGGCTGATCGCTCAAGTCCACCAGGAAAGCATGAGCTTCAACACCGCTAACTCGTACGGTCAGGGTGAAATCTCCACCGCCGTCAATCGTTACGAGGGCGCTGCCCAATCCGTTGTACAATGTACAGGAATGTGTCGAGAGTTCAACCTCGACGTTGTCGAAGACCGACAGGGTCGCCGTCGCATCCCAGAGATCGCGGTCAATGCTACCGTCCGGCCCAAGGGCCTCGACGCGAACCAGCACGGGCACGCCTGGCAGGTAGCTGTCGCGAACGATCAAACCCAGATCGGAAACGACCTGGCCGGGGGAACCATCCTGGGGCAAATCGGTGGTGGAGCCATCATCGTAGTAGATATCTGTATATCCCCGAGACAGAAGGTTGCCCGTTCCATTGGGTTCGTCGAACGCTTCAGCGATGACGCGATTGACCCCAGGGTACAGATCCATCAGCGTAGATCCGAGCACCCATTCGCCGCTGCGGGCGGACCACTCGGCCAAGTTCCCGTTGACCAGAACCGACCGTGTTCGCGTGGCGTCGCCCGTCCCCAGGACGTCGGTCTCGTAGGCATAAGGAATATTCTTGAGATGATAACCATCACCAAAGCGAAGGTCGCTGCTCACGGAAAACGTCTGCGGGATGACGGAAAGGATGTACTCTCGGCGCGCCGCCGAGAAACGCTTGATGGCGTCGAGTCGCTGCTCGGGCACCCACCCGCCCAACACCTGATCGACGAGAGGATCGAACTGCTCAGGTGAGAACACCGTCTCGGCCAGCTCTTTGAGCTGGGCGTAATAGCCTGACACGAACTCTGGATGCGTAAGGAAGCGTCGAATGACCGGCATGTTGTTCAATCGACCCGCCAGCCAGATGGAGGTGTTGGGATCGGGCGAATCCAGAATACTGTCGAGGTCGTAGGGAAGCAGGATGAAACGCGGGTCATCGACCCCGCGATAGATACAGTAGTCGTCGCCGTAACCGGTGCTCAGGTTCGTCTCCCGATTCGTCAGAAGCGCTTCCAGGGCGAACCAGCGTAGCCATTGATCGACGTTGACAACCTTCCTGATGTCCTCTACGTAGGATCCGTCAGGAGACTCGTCCAGTGTGTAGGTCAGCGCAATCAGATCGGACCAGTCGTTGACCGCCGAATTCGTCTTCTTGCCGTAGCGATCCTCCCCACCATACACAGCCGGATCGTCGCCGCGATACTGGAGGTTGCAGAAACGACTGCGACTGACGCATCGGTAGAGATTTCCGCCGCCGTCGTCCGGCATATGGTTGTCGGCCCAATCGCTGTCGTAAACTTCGCTGTGAACGTACGATCCGTACATCCTCGCCGGATCGCGCGGCGCGAGATCCTCGCCGTTGACACGAACCTGAACGCCTTTGGCATTGAGTGCGGGAAGGCCCGCCATGTGAAAGACCGCGTGTCCCAGCACCTGGTTGAATGTATACTTGCTGTTGACGTTGATCGCTGAGATGCCCTTCCACAATCGGTCGTGCGTGAAGTCGATGCGGTAGTTGTTCGGGGGCGGCGTTCGCGAACCGTTCCCCCGGTTGCGGATTCCCACGTTGTAGCGTAGCAAGATATCCTGCCCGTCAACGCTGATGAATGTTCCGTTCATACGCGCGCTCGAGAACGCCTCTTGCCGATTGGCGCCAATGCGCGCGAGCCGACCCCGCTCCATTTCCGTCAGCACCATGTAGTAGAGCGGCTGACTGCCAATCTGCCAATAGGCGTGCGGATCAAAGGCGGCATCGACCCGATACAGAGCGTTCGTTACCTGAGCGAGTTGTCCATCCACGAGACTCGGCGCCGGCCAGGTGCGGGATTGCCCAGCCGCGTCAACGGCCTCGATGAAGAACTCGATCACGGTCCCGTCCGGATGAGAGGGAATCTCAGCGCCATAGACGCCGTCGTGAGCCCATCTGTCATTGTGAGCACCGTCATCGCACATCGTCAGTCTGATGTAGTCATTGGGATCGAAAGTCGGATACGCGTTCGGTTCAGCATACTCGGAACGATCCACGCGGTAGTGGAGAGCAACGCGTATATCTGCAGCCGACTCATCGGCCACCAAGGCCGTGACAACCACCGGATCGACAGGGCCCGGTACGACGGGACCATGACTGACGTTGGCGATCAGCGGAGCCGCGTCGTTTGTCGCGGTGGAATTCACGGCGCCGGGAGTTCCCCCTGGTAAATCGCTGGTCGCCCAGTTGGAGCCATGCTCGTTGGGTAGTCCGGCACGGGTCAGTTCCAGCGACCGACCGCCCCCATCGTGGTCGCTGCGCCAGAACCAGCCGCGATGTCCACGGTCGACAGGACCGAGTTCGCGAATGGCCCAGTCTCCATCATCGGCGTAAGGAACACTGTCCACAATCGTCGCCGCTGCGTCGCACAACTCGATAGTCTCGCCCGCGTTGCTCAGCCGGCCGGTCCAGCCTCCAACCACATTGGAGACATCGGGATACAGCGCGAGGAAAGTGTCCATCTCAGCCGCGACCACCAGGTATTCGCCCGAACCAACCGTCACATTGGGAAACTCGAATCGCACGCCTTTCGTCAGTTGCCAGCCGGCGAGAGAGACAGGGCTGTCCCCGTGATTGAACAACTCTATGTACTCGGCGTTGGGATCCTCGGCACCGAGGGTCTCGGAATAGACATGATACATGATCTCGCTGATGACGATTTCGGGATGGTCCTGTTCATTCGCCAGGCCCGGCGTGGGCGCACCGAATAATTGCCAATCGGCACCACCATCCGGGAAACGGCCGTAGGATAGATCGGGCTCCTGAGGACCAAACGTGATGCGATCGATCAGTGTACCGTCGATATCGTAGAGGCCAACCGCCTCCCCCGTATCACTGAGCTTGAAGGCGGCGTGCAAGGGGCCATCCAAAGGTTCACCGTCCGCCCAGATCAACAGATAGCCGTGCGGCGCTATGGTGGTCTGGTTCGGAGCATCGGGGGGAATCCGCCACTTGGTCGGGTTGGTCAGGCGATCCGTCAGATACATGCCCCCCATGTCGATTGGCTGGCTGCTCAGGTTGTGGATCTCGATCCAGTCGTCGAAATCCCCGTTCGCGTCCTGAAGTGTCGTATCGTTTCTAGCCATGAACTCATTGATGACGAGCCGAGGGGCCGCGGCGCGCGCGCCGGCCGCCAAACACAACGCCGCCAATATGGCATGAGGCAATCTCATCACGATAATCCCCTTGTGAGGCAACGCCCCCCAAGCATTCCTATGCTGTTACGGCTGGCCCGGCGTGGGGTTCGAGGGCTCCCAGCCCTCGGGTGTGCCCCACTGAAGGACAGGCGCCGCCAGATCTGTCACAGCCAACGACATGCCGCCGCCGTCCGTGCTCGGGCGCCATGTATCATCGTATCGGAAGCGCATCAACGCCGCTTCCATCGGTTCGGGCAACTGCAGAACGATGTTCTCTCCATCGTCGCTGAGGCGCCCCTCATATTGTCCGGCCACGAGAAGAGTCGATCCATAGCTCGAATGGAACGCATCCAGATCCGCGACGATGACAACACGCTGCTGCGGCGCTAACTCCATCGCCGGGAAGACAAACTCGACGCCATCCGTGAAGCGCACGCCTGTCAGATCCAAAGGCGCCGCGCCGATGTTCGCCAACTCGATGAAATCCAGAGCGTTCCCTTCCGGCGCGTGGTACATCAATTCACTGACCCGAAGCCCTTCGAGCAGGTTGCGTTCATTCAGATAGGGATCGTTCCCTCCCACCACGTCCACCGTCGCAGCCTCCAGGGACGCTGAGATCACGAAATCGCTGCTCGTCAGCGAGACATTGAGGCTATGGATCGCCAGGAGATTCGCCCCCTTCACCAGCTCAGGAATGAAGTCTGAGATATCGATCGTGGCGTCGTAATCCTGCCCGTCGGCTTCATGGTTGCCGCTGGCTCGGGAATCCCACGCGGGCGCGCCGGAGAAACCAGCTCGGGCAACTTCGACACCGTTGAGGTACGCCACGAAACCGTCATCGTAGCGGACGTTGAACATCAGGGCATCCAGATCGAGGAGCATATCGTCCGTGAGGGCGAAGGGTATCCGGACATAGCAACTCGTATTCTGTCCGTGCATGTATGACTCGACATCCAGACTTATCAGATCGTCGTAGCCGGACCCGCGTTCATACCCTACGCCGCCCGGGGCACCGGAAACATCCAGCCAGGTCGAATCGTCAAACATTGGATCCGACATCCAACTGACCTCCACCTGGTCAGATGAGAGAGGGATGATCGCCTTCTTGTCCGCACTCTCCAGTACAAGCGTCGACCACGTCACCATCGAATCAGCCAGCACGGGATTGGGCTGTCCCGGTGTCGGAAGGTTGAACCACTGCACGTCGCCGTCACCATCCGGCGCGCGGCCCTGAGAAACGTCCGGAGTCTGCGGCCCGTAGACCACCTTATCCACCTCACGTCCGTCGGGAGCGAATAGTCCAATCATCTCTCCATCCGTCGAAAGCCGGAAGCCAACGTGTCCGGGCGAATCCTGCCCGTCGGCCTGGAGCACGTGGAATCCCCCTCCATCGATGAACGTCAAAGGTCTGAGCATGTATTCCTGAGGTTGCGTCACGGGATTGTCCGTGAGATAGAATTCACCAATGTCCACCGGCGCCGGCTGCGGATTGTGCAACTCGATGAAGTCGCCCGTGAAGAGCACGCGTCCTCGCGCGAGCCACTCGTTGATTCTGATGCGATCTGGATCACCGACCGGCCTGGAAACGTTGGTCATCCCCGGGGTTGGCGTGTTCAAACGCCAGAGCCCGTCGCGGCCTGTCCGGCCAATGGACCGGTCAGCCAACTGGTGTCCGAATTTGATCGAGTCCAGTAAGACACCGTCGACATCGAAGAGGTAGACACCGTCACCATCGCCATTGAGGCCGAACCCAACGTGCACTCCTGAAGTCGTCGTGTTGGCATCGGCCAGGAGAATCAGGTGTTCCCCCGGTTGCATCGTGGCGCCGCTCGGGAAGACGAACTTGTCGATCTGCTCCAGATCATCCGTGAGGCTCACCCCGGACATGTCCAGCGCAGCAGAGCCGTCATAGTGTAGCTCGATGAAATCGGGACACGTGCCTTCATGCTCGTAGGTGGTCTCGTTAACCGCCAGGACTTCGTTGATCAGCAGACGCCGATAGGAAACGTCCACCGTCCAGGTCTGTGACGCATTCGGCCGTTGCTGCCATCGCCCTGCCGAGTTCTTCCCGAGCACAAACACTGCATAGGTGCGACCATCCTGCAAACCGGTTAACTCGATGGGCAAATCGACCGAACGCTCCTCGCTCCAGGGTCCATTCGGGTCGTTGAGGCTGTATCGGTAGTGGGTAATCCCGGGTCCGCATACGCCCAGCACCGCATCGGTGCGATGGGTCCATGGGGCCGGTTCACCGTGGATCGAGGCGCCGCCGGGAACGTTGGCGCCCATGTCCAAGCCGCATGGACTCACTTCGCGTGCCGGCGACATCGGTTTCAGCTTGAAATCGCTGGGCCCGGAGAACAAGGGATCGGCGTCGATGTTGCCAACGCCCAGATCGTACCATGCTGCGGGCAAGATCGAATCGTCGATCACCAACTCGGTTGGACCGTAGTCAGGGTGCGCGTCATCGAAGTAGTGCGCAAACATCGCCGCGTTGTCCCAGAAGATGTTCCGCGTCAGATAGCCTCCGTAACCGGCGGATCGGGGAGGATTGCGGTCCGGCTCGCCAAGACTGATCGCCGCGACGGACGTATTGACGAACGTGTTGTTCTCGGCCAACAACACGCCATCCTCTTTCAGCAGCACGTCATGGTCGTTGTCGACGAAGAGGTTTCTCACGACGGTGATCTCAGTCGGGTTCCCCCCACTGCGTCCCGTAGCGATGGCGTTTGAGGTGCTGTCGCCTCCCTGATTCCGATTGAAGCCCATGAAGATATTGCCTTCGAGATGCGCATCGGCTCCGTCCAGATCGGGGCCGTCGTCGCCGCCTCCGAGGAAGAGACTGTCATAGATCTCCAGGATGGGACCCGGGCGCTGAGCGCCGGCAAAGTCGATGATATCGTTGTAGCCGGTGGCTTGCCCGAAGATGCACCCTTCGAACACAAGCTCCTCGTCCCCTGCCAACCCCACGCCATGCACGGGCTCGGCGTCACTGACGGCTGGGAAGACGCAATCACGAACGATAGCCGTCGGATGGTCCAGATTCAGGATGGTCGTATTCGTGCCGCTCCATGTCGCACGATCGAGGACCACACGTGCATGTTGTACGTCGATGGATTCGCCCTGACCATCCCCATATTCCATATCGACACAGATCAGACGGTTATCCTCAAGAGTGTGGTCAAACGCGATGCCCTCCCAGTGGCTCATGCTATCGGGCGAACGTGTCAGTCGAATCCGCGCGTACTCGGTCCCTTCGGCAAGGAGACAACCGCCCGGCTGGACCATGATCCCGGCCCCCTCATCGAAGAAGAGCGTTGCGCCGGGTTCGATCCGAAGTGTCACGCCGGCTGGGATGATCAGGCTATCGAGCACGTGCCACGGACCGGCGACGGCATCCAACGTGCGATCGGTCTGAATCGCCCCCGAGATGGGCGCGGCATCGCCGTCATCGTAGTAGACGTCGATGTGCGTTCGATCCACCTGCCTGCCCGTACCAGCTGGCCCGGCGAAAGCCTGGATACTGATGCGATTGATCCCGGGCAGCAGAGCCACCTGATCGATTGACCAGGCGCCGTCCCTCTGCGACCAGTCCGCTTCGTCCACGAGCACACCGTTGACACGAAGCGATCGCATCTCGATCGCATTGAACACTCCGCTCAGTGAGACAGCGCCCTTTTGCGTGTAGGCATACTCACCCACCATCTCAGGGCCGAAGACAGCGAAGCGCTGTGGGATCTGCGGCTCGGTCTCGGCGTCTGGATAGCCTCCGTGGAGAACGCTGTTGGCGCGGTCTCGAATGAACTGCCTCATGCCGCGCGATCCGTTGAGCTCCGAGTCGGGGGCCCAACTGGCCAGCCAGCGTTCGGTCAACGCATCGAAACGCTCGGGGGTCAGGACCGTCAGCGCCACGTCACGACATTGACGGTAGTAGAGTTGGACTACGTCAGGCTGCGCCAAGAGTCGGCGCAGGCCGTCCACCCCGGCATACCCCCACATGCTGCGTGTCGGATCGTATGAGTGATCCCCCTGGCCGAACAGTGTATCCATGTCGTGGGGAACCAGCCAGAAACGCGGGTCCACCACACCCCGATAGATCGCGTAGTCGTCACCCGATCCGGAAGTGAGCCCCCCTTCGCGGTTTCCCAACAGCGCGTCGACCGCCAGAAAACGCGTCCATTTCTCGAGATCAATGACCTGAGCAACCTCGGTGAGGAACTCCTCGTCGGGAATATCCCGATTGTTCAGTACGTCGATCAACCTCAGAAGATCCGACCAGTCGTCAGCCGCCTCATTGGTCTTCTTGGGGTAGTTGAGCCGGTAGTCATTCGGGTCGGGCGCCTCACCGGCCGGTTGCTTGTAGTCCAGATCGGCGTACGTGCGGGAATGGACACCGTCGTCGTAGTAGGTGCAGCGATAGAGGTTGCCGTTGTCATCGTCGGGGAAATGGTTCTTGGCCCAATCGCCGTCCAGTACCTCCACGGCGCTGTAGAAACCATAGGTCCGAGCGTGATCGCGCAGGGCGGGCTCGTCGCCATTGACCTTCAGCCGCACGACAGTGACATCGGCGGCCGCCAGCCCGGCCATCTGGTACAGAACGCTGCCCATCACCTCCAGATGAGGGTACTTGCTGTTGAGAGTCAAGGCGCTGACGCCCTTCCACGGTCGATCGCCGGCGAAGTTGACCCGGTACGACATCGGCGGATCGGCGCGCTTGCGGTTGCCCCGATTGCGAACGCCGACCTGGTAGCGAACGCTCGTCCCGCTCCCGTCGATGCTGATGAACGTCGCGTTCATTTGCGCATCGCTCATCGGCTCGGCAGCGAAGAGATCACCTGTGTAATCGCGATCGCTGATGTCCTCGAGTTCCGCCCGATCGCGGTCACGCATGACCAGA
>JANQFY010000096.1 GCA_028277585.1 Sedimentisphaerales bacterium | reverse complement strand
GACGCGAAGTACGCGGATTTTACCATCGCCCAGTTGCAGAAGACGCACGCCCAGCCGTTCTTCATCGCCTGTGGGATGTTCCACCCCCATTTTCCCTGGTACGTGCCGCGGAAGTATCTCGACATGTTCCCGCTCGATGAGATCGCCACCCCACCGGTCAAGGAGGATGATTTGGATGACGTTCCCGAGCCCGGCAAGGCGCTGGTCAGCGGCCTCGATCAGCAAATCCGGGAACACGATCAGATGAAAGACGCCATTCAGGGCTACCTGGCGAGCACCGCCTTCGCGGACCGGCAGATCGGACGCGTGCTGGAGGCGCTGGATGACAGCCGCTATCGAGACAATACGATCGTCGTGCTGTGGAGCGACCATGGATTCCATCTGGGCGAGAAACGTCACTGGGCCAAGGGCACGCTCTGGGAGGAAGGGACGCACTCGCTGTTGATGTTCCGCGTGCCGGGAATGACCCGTGCCGGAAAGACGTGTGAACGGTTCGTCTCTCTGCAGGACATCTATCCGACGTTGGCCGATCTGTGCGGCATAGCGCCTCCGGCCTATGTCGATGGACGGTCACTGTCGCCCCTACTCAAGAACCCCGAAGCGGCGTGGGAGAGCACGGCGATCACCGCCTACGACGAGCGGTACATCAGCCTTCGGACCGAGCGGTTCCGCTACATTCGATACCGAGACGGTCAAGAGGAACTCTACGACTGCGCTGCGGACCCGCGTGAATGGACCAACCAAATTAGGAGTCCGAAATACGCGACCGAGATCAAGAAACTCCGAGCCTCGGTTCCGGCACTGTCGGAGATGTCTCCGGCGATGCCATTGAAGAGGCGCGGCAAGCAACCGTGATCGAGCCTAGGGACGCAACGCCGGAGCCTTGAGCCAGGGTACACTGAGTGACGAAAAAGGAAGCTGCTATGAGAATGGGTCGCAGAGAGTTCTTGAAGCGATGTTCTTTGCTGGCCGGCGCATCGGCGCTGGGTTGCTCTCCTATAGCTACGGGCAGATCGGCACGTGCCAGTTCGACCGACACCAAGCCCGCCAGGCCGAACATCGTCTTGCTCTACATCGACGACTGGGCCTGGAACGGGACGCCGATTGCTATGGACAAGACGATGGACAACGCCCGCATGCCCATCCTCCAGATGCCTAACCTGGAGAAACTGGCCCGCGAGGGGATGACGTTCCGCAACGCCTACGCGTCTCCCCAGTGCTCGCCCGCCCGCGTGTGCGTCCAGACGGGCCAGTCCAATCCTCGCAGCGGCTTCACCGTCTACATGGGTTCGAGAGATCCCTACTACGACACGAGCAAGGCGTATCAGAACTTCCCGCTCGTTCCCAACGTCTCCGATATGGAACTCGACGACGACGCGGTCACCATCCCCGAGGCGCTCAAGCCGCTGGGCTATGTCAGCGCCCACCTCGGCAAATGGCACATGCGCGGCGATCCCGGTGAGGAAGGGTACGTCTTTCACGACGGCGACACCAATAACAATCCGGGCAATACGCTCAGGGCGAACCTCGCGCCCGGCGCCCCCCTGCCCAGGCGCTTGCCCACCGACATGACCGACCCCAAGTTGATGTTCAGCATTACCGAGCGAGCGATCGGGTTCATGGAACAACAGGTCAAAGCGAAGACGCCCTTCTATCTGCAGATCTCTCATTACGCCATGCACGAAGGCCGGGAGTGTCTCGACAAGACGCGTCGCAAGTACGCCAACCACCCCCTCGTGCAGGCCTGGTACCAGAGGAACAACAAAGACCCCGAAACGATCACCCGCAAGGACGACCCGGCCAACTGGCTGGCGATGGGCGAGGACCTGGATGGTCGGATCGGCGCCGTGCTCGAGAAGATCAGCGACCTGGGGATCGAGGACAACACCTATGTCGTCGTCGTGGCTGACAACGGCTACCGGCACCGAGAACTCGAAGTCACTCCCGGCGCCAGGCAACCCTTGCATGGCACCAAGTGGTGGCTCTGGGAAGGAGGCATCCGCGTGCCCATGATCGTCAAGGGCCCCCGGATCGAGCCGGGCTCGCTGTTCACGGGCAACGTGGTTAACTACGATTTTCTCCCCACCTTCGTCGATTGGGCCGGTGGCGACCCGAAAGAACTGAAGAACATCGACGGCGTCAGCCTCGCCCCATACATGGCGGGCAAGGAGCCGGACGAGGCGTTCCTGAACCGGAACCTCTATTTCCATTACCCGCACTACCGCAGCAGCGTGCCGCACTCGGCCGTCATCTCAGGCTCGTTCAAGGTGCTCCACTTCTACGCCGAGCCGGACGTGCCGATCCTGATCGACCTCTCCAAAGACATCGGTGAGAGGAGCAACATCGCCAAACAGAATCCCCAAACCCACCGCCGGCTGCACGATGAAATGATGCGCTATCTCAAAGCCGTCGGCGCCCGATTCCCCAAGCCCAACCCCAACTACGATCCCGAGGCCTACCAGAGAGACAAAAAGACCAAACAGCGCCTCCAGTGGGGCCCCTTCCAAGGAGAGCGCCCCCTGGACGACGACGAAGTGTAGTTACTGTGCGGGTTGTCTCCCTCTATCGCGCCACCGCCGACCAACTCCAAGACGATTCCTGCGAGATGACCACCGTCAGCCAGGGGACCCGGCTTTGACTCCTCAAAGCCTACTCCCCGCGAATCCTGAACTCTGCGAGAATTGGCTTGTGGTCGGACGGATAGACACCGTCGACGTTGTAGTCCACCCTCTCGTGATGGAGAACGTCGACATTCCCCTTGTACAGGATCCAGTCTATCCCACGACCTCCCTGGATGCTGTCTTTCAATAGCAGAGGATTCTTCGCCCCGTCGGCGCCGACGAATGTCCGGTACACGTCCCCTCCCGGCCTGGCGTTGAAATCGCCCAACAGGAACACCGGCCGGTCCTTCGTCCATTCGCCGAACCGATTCAGCGCGTTGATCCGTTTCATGATCAGCTTGGCGCTGTTCAGTTTGGCCAGGTCATAGCCGCGCGTGAAGAAATGCGTGTTGAACACGTAGAACTCCTGCGTGTTCTCCCAATGGTCCCGGTAGTCCATGGGATAGGGACTGGCTTGCCCCTGGGCCGGCCTGTTGATAATCGCCAGCCGCGCCCAAGTCACAATACGTGGATTGACCGCCGGCCCGCTGCCCAGCACCTCAGGCGTTTCCGACAACTGAAACGTGCTCATCTCCCGCAGCCGAAACCGGTCTCGCTTGAAGAAGATCGCCATGTGTTCGTCGTCATCACCCCCCTTGCGCCCCTCGCCAATCGCCACGTAGTCGGTCAACTGGTCCATCAGAAAATCGACCTGCTCCTTCAGCCCTTCCTGCGTGCCGATGATGTCGGGCTGATACTTCTTGATCAGATCCACCTGCCAGTCACGCCGGACCGACCACGCCGGCTTGAAGGTCCGGCTGGCGAACTTCAGGTTGTAGGTCATCACCTTGATCGTATGTCCCTCCGCCCCCCGAGCCTCTGCGAGACCACCCAAGGCGCACACGACAACTAGGATCACGACCATCACTTTCATTTCGTTCAATTGGCTCATCGTCAAGGTCCTTTCTCTCTTGGCAATAGACAGGCGTCTGGAACCATGCCCACCAATGATACCCGCCAAGACAAACGCATGACAGTGATATCCTCTCGCGAGCACATCCAGAATCCCAGGCAGGATCCGCAGATACACCAGTGGCTCCACCAAGAAATGATGTGCTATTTCAAAGCCGTCGGCGCCCGATTCCCCAAGCCCAACCCCAACTACCACCCCGAGGTTTACCAGAAGGACAAAAAGGGCCAAACAGCGCCTCCAGTGGGGCTCCTTCCACGGACAGCGACCGCTGGACGACGATGAGGTGTAATCACGGTGACGGCTGTGTGCTGTCACCGCGCCACTGCCGACCAGTTCCACGAAGACTTCTGGGAGATGACCACCGTCAAGCTAGCGGGCAATAGCGTCCCGTGACGCCGGAGCGACAGAACCGACCGCAATCCGGGGGCGGGACGCCCATTCGTCAGTTTGTCTCGGGCTGTGCCCGTCTTGGTTAGACGCTATTTCGCTGTCACGAGAACTAGTGGGATATGTGTACAGTTCTCAGATGACTCCGGAATCGACCCAACGAGCGAAGTTCAGGCCACTCTCCCTATGTCGAGAGTTAATTGCGAACGTTGCCCCGAATAGCAGGATTCCTCTTGTAGGCCCCGGCCGAGACTAGTGCGCGGAGGCTGCTGTGTCTTACTCCGCTCGCCTGCAGTCCGGGGCCCTTACGTTTGTTCATTGATTCTCCGGTATTATTGACCAGAGTGCTCGCGAGAGCAAGTGCATGATGCACCTTCTGGTTGTTGAGAGGCTCTGCGTACGGAGCACCTCGGCGATTGACTTGTGAGTATATGGAGGCTATGCTATATAGGGTCTTGCATGGTGCGGGCAGAATTTAGCGCATTCGGTGTCTCACGCGACCTATGTAGTCCACAAGTCGAAAGGCCTAGCTGCGACAATGGCGAGAAGAAGGGCATTCAAATCTGACGATAGCTTCCTGGAGAAATTGGCCATAGGTGCGTGCGGGACGCGAAGGGTCATGGACCATCTCTCGCAACTTGGGCTTGGCCCGATCGAGCTTGAAAGGGGGTCTACGAGCTACAAGATCTGGAAGGCAGTTAAGATAAAGCGCATTCGCGTTCCCGATGTTCTATGCGTAACGACCGGAATCCGGGTTGAGTCGCGCGCCAAAACGAAGCTCGCTATTTCGATGTCACACTCCCAGGCGGATGCGGAGCGCGGTTGGGACTATGGATTGAAAGATGATGATTTCGTAGCCTTGGTGGAGTGTTCGAAAGCCGGCGCCGATCCTATTGATTGGAAAGCCGCGGATATGGTCCAATACTTGAAGATCGCCGACTTGCGATCTGCGTATACTGCGGACCGGGTGATAGCGGAGCGCGCAAAAGGGGCAGAAGAAGGTTTCGAAATGCGCCTTACATGGCCTGCGGCGATTGCGAGTGCTGCCGGTCAACTAACTGAGATTGGTCAGGAACGTATCAGGTTCAAACGCTCGGAAGACGCTCGGACTATATCCCTCGCTCGTAACAAGAAGGGCATTGCGCTCGATCCACTCCTCGCAGAAGGCGTTTCTTTTCTGGCTGGTAGAATCCTAGCTGGCGTTACACCGGTATATCTGGAGATACCGGGGGACAACCCTGTCGGGGCGGATTTCTACATAGAGCAACTGTCCAGTGCATCCTTAGCTGATCGCTATACAGCGGCGAAGGCACTTTCGCACATTGAGACCGAAGAGACGCCAACGGCGCTGCTAGCCCGACTAAACGATGACGCAGAACACATCTACGTACAAATGGAGGTTGCAGCATATCTGGCTCGCCACGGTTTACCGGAGGGTGACGCCTTCATTCGGTCAGCCATCCAGTCGAATTACCTCGAACAGCGGCTTGAAGCGGTGATCATTCTGAGCGAGATAGACAATGAGGAGTCTACTTCGCTCCTTCGCGAGACGCTAGCCGATACTGAACAAAACCCCGAGATCCGGGCCGGAGCGGCTTGGTCTTTAGGGGAACTCTCGCGCGCCTGTACAATCGATGACTTGGTTTCGGTGTTCCATGATGTCCCGGATGTGATTCGAATTGAGGCTGCAAGAGCCCTCGCGAAAATCACTCGCGAGGACGTGGCCCCTGTACTTGCGGCATACGCCGCTGCCGAGAACGCAACCCGCCCTGGTATTGCTTGGGCCCTAAGCCGGCTGGACCAGATAACCCTTGGCGACGTACTTGCGAACACGCATCGCGAGTCAATTGATGCTCGCCAATGGACAGCTTTTCTGATAGGCTCGGTGGGGCAGGATAGGATTATTGGCAACATAGAGCAGCTCAAAGCAGATGACCCCGAAGTCTACTTCGCCGCGACCCTGCTCTGGAAGATAATGAGCAGTTGGGTTTTCAATCTGAAGGAGTTCGGCTAGTGGCAAGGATCGAACCGAAGCCCTTATACAGAACGAGTCTTGGAACAGCCTATGTGGGTGATTCTCGCGTCCTATTGGACAAGCTTGAAGCCGAATCGGTTGATCTCGTCATCACCTCGCCGCCGTTTGCTCTACAGCGGAAGAAAGAATACGGCAATAAGGATCAAGACGAGTATGTTGACTGGTTATGCCAGTTCGCCCCTGGTGTGCTTCGGATACTGAAGAGTTCCGGAAGTTTCGTATTAGACCTTGGCGGCGCCTACAGGAAAGGCCGGCCTGTTCGCTCCCTCTACAATTACCGGGTGCTTCTGCGATTCTGTGATGAGTTCGGCTTCAGGCTTGCGGAGGAGTTCTTCTGGTTTAATCCCGCGAAGCTTCCGTCGCCGATCGAATGGGTCAACAAAAGGAAGATTCGGGCCAAAGATGCAGTCAATACCGTTTGGTGGTTCTCCAAAGAGGACGAACCCAAGGCGGATGTGAGGAAGGTGCTCGTACCGTACTCTGAACGCATGAAGGCCCTTCTGAAGAATCCAGATGCGTTCTACAAACCAAGGAAACGCCCCTCGGGGCACGACATTTCGAGGGGTTTCGGTAATGGCAATGGTGGGGCTATTCCCTCCAATCTCCTTCAGATTCCAAACACTGAAAGCAACTCAAAATACCTGCGATTGTGCAAAGCGTTCGGTGCGAAACGTCACCCTGCCCGTTTCCCATTGAGACTTCCGCTGTTCTTCATCAACTTCCTGACGGAACCGGGGGACGTCGTGCTCGACATATTCGGAGGGTCCAACACCACGGGGGAAGCCGCAGAGACTACCGGTCGTCGATGGATTTCGTGTGATGCTGAAGGGTCCTATGTCATCAACTCGGCACTGCGGTTCTTCAATGATCCACCCACGGACGACCAGAAGGTTCTGTACGCTCAAATGCAGAAACCTCGGCCAGATGTAGTTGACATACGTAACGAGTCTGCGCAGCTATTGCTTGAGTTTGAATCCGGGCCGGTCACCTCGTTATCTTGACGCACTGGAAATGCGCCGTGTCAGGAACCCTTTCCCGTACACATGATGGCAATCGTCACCTACCTTGCCTGCCTTGTGACAGGACGTGTATGGGATTGCGGCTTTGGCTCGATGGTTGCGGCGTAGCGGTTGGGGTTTCGGTGGTTCTGGGGGAGACCTCTCCTTGTTCCCGTTCGACTGTGCTGCGGGCTCGCGGTTGAGATGACAACAGGGGGATGATGGCGCGATATCGGTTGTGCGTCCCCGTCCGACTCCGGGCTGACTGAGTGATGTTGTCGAGCCGTCCGGTCTGTGTGCTGTTGTGACCGGCGCATTAGCCTGTGCTGGCTTCGCCAGTTTGACACTGCACTCGGAGAATAGGCAATCGTTGCGGGCTGTATCGTTGTTCGGTTCTTGTCGGGCGAGAAATCTTGCGAAACGCATTACTGTCTTGCCTGGCGAGGCTTGACCGGCGGCGCGGGTTGGTGTATTGTTTGTACATATGGTCAGCAGGGAGGCGAGCCATTTTCGAGAGTTGGTTGTTTGAGTTCTCGGGTTCCATTGCAAGCGGGTGATGAAGAGCGGTCTCGCTCTTTAGAGACTAACAAAGACATTCTATCGATAAGTCACCAGGGATGGTGCAGCCTGTACGGGCTCGCTCATGGATGAGCATTTTCTTGATTCGGCATTGGGCGTGACTTGTGGTTGGGTTGCGCGTCTGCTCGCATGTGGTTTGAACCTTGGACGCGTGGCTTGAGAACCATTGGACGCGTGGGTCAAGGACCCACCCTACATGACGGGATTGGGTTTCACGTGTGGGTGCGCCGCTCCGTTGGGGGTTGTTTGGTCCCGGGGGAGATCTCTCCATGGCCCCGTTCGACTGCGCTCAGGGCTAAAGGCTTCGCTTCAGTCGAGATGACAACGAGGGGGCACGTACGGGATTGGGTCTTGCGTGTGGGGCGGGCGGTAGGTAGGCCGTGCGTCCCGCTCGCCTCAGTCGTGCGGGGACGCACGACCTACGGTGTATGGGCTTGGACGTAGGCGCGGAGGATGGCGTTGATGCGGGTCTGGTAGCCCTTGCCCTGCTGCTTGAACCAGTCGAGGACGTCACGGTCGATACGGAGGGAGACCAGTTGCTTGCCGGCCGGCAGGCGGACCTTGGCGTGGCGGAAGAACGCCTCGTCCAGTTCCGGGACGTCGGTTGTGTCGATCTTATCGTCCGACACTTTCTCCAGCTTCTCCCAGTCAGTGCGCGATTCTTTGGTAGAACTGTTCTGCTTCATAAGTCGTCGCCCTTCGGGCCGAGATAATGCGAATTCCCCAGCGCGAGCACGCATCGCTTCGGAAGACAACATACGTTCGCATCTGCACCGAATATACCAGACTGCTATGGTCTGGCAATAGCCATCTCTCTGGATTCCTGCCTGCGCAGGAATGACAGAGTCGGCCGCTTTTGCGGAGGCGTTGCAGGACGACGTATGCGAGATTGTAGGCAGCGCGAAAGGTGGTGATGCGGTTGAAAGGCGTTAGCGGAGTTTTCGGAAGGCGGCGGGTGAGAGGCCGAAGACTTTTTTGAAGGCGCGGGAGAAGTGGAAGGGGTCGCTGAAGCCGAGTTCGTAGGCGACTTGTTTGACGAGGGTGCCCTCCTGCTGGAGGCGCTGGGCGGCGGCGCCCATTTTGAGCTGCATGAGGTACTGATACGGACTCTGGTTGTCGAAGCGGGCGAAGAGCCGGCACAGGTAGGCCTCGTCGACGTGGCAGGCGTCGGCGACCTGTTCGAGGGTGCGGAGGGTCAGGCTGTGGTCGCGGATGTACTCGCGGCAGGTCTGGTAGGTCGCGAAGGCGGCGGTGCGGTAGGCGTCTTCGACGAGGGCGCTTTCGGCGATCTTGAGGATCAGCAATTCGACCAGCGTCGCGGCAATCGGCGGGCCGTAACGCCCTCCCCCGGCGCCGTTGGCGATCAGGTCGTCGAAGACGCGCAGGACGGTGTCGGGCGAGGCGACCTGGACGACGGCGCCCGGGGCCAGTGCGTGCGCTTCGAGCAGCTTGGCGGCCGAGCGGCCGGTGAAATCGACGAAGTACTTCACCAGCGGGTCGTCCTTGTCCATCTCGATGCGCTGGGCGACGCCGGGGCCGTAGGAGAAGACCCGGCCGGGGAACAGCGGCGTGGTCCGGCCGCCCAGGGTCAGCGTGCCCTTGCCCCGGGCGACGAACTCGATAGAGTGGAACGGGAAGTCCTTGCGGTCGATCCGATAATCCGGGCCGCAATGCTCGCAGCCGCCGCAGACGACGGCCAGACGCCGACTGGTCCGCCCGGTGGCGTCGAGATAGAAGCGATTGGCCTCGAGCACCTGGTTCGAGAAGAACTTCGGTACGCGGCCGGTATTGCGGATCTTTTGGGCCATAGGCAAAGTCAAGAATCGTCATGGACTGGACAACATTTGACATTCGTGCGAGCACGCATATGATTATAATCGATTCCGAGTGTCAGGGAAAGTCAATATGAGACAGGCGGGTCATTGGACCCGTCGGGCCCGGGCGACTGGGTGACTGAGAAATAGGAAAGGACAATCATGGCTGCCAAGGATAACGCGAAGGCTTCGACGGTTCTGAATAAGGACGATTTGATCGTGGTCGGCGGGGCCGGGGGGTTCATCGCCGGGGCGTTGGTGCGGTATTTTCACGATCAGGGGTTCACGCGGATTCGGGCGATCGATAAGAAGCCGCTGCCGGAGTGGTATCAGCGGACGCCGGGGGTGGAGTGTTTGTGTCTGGATCTGAGCGAGGAGGACAACTGCAAGCGGGCGTGCGAGGACGCGGTGGAGGTGTATAATCTCGCGGCGGATATGGGCGGGATGGGCTTCATCGAGCGGTTCCGGATCGAGTGCCTCCGCAGCATTCTGATCAATACGCACATGGTCGAGGCGGCGTATCGCGCTGGCGCCCAGCGCTATTTCTTCTCCTCCTCGGCCTGCGCCTACAACACCGATCTGCAGAAGGACCCCAACGTCCGCGCCCTGAAGGAATCCGACGCCTATCCCGCCATGGCCGAACGCGGCTACGGCTGGGAGAAACTCGTCAGCGAAATGTTCTGCCAAGAGTACTGGCACGAGCGCGGCATGAAGACGGCCATCGCCCGCTTCCACAACGTCTACGGCCCTTTCGGCACTTGGGACGGGGGGCGTGAGAAGGCGCCGGCGGCGCTGTGTCGCAAGGTAATCGAGTGCAAAGACACCGGCGTCGACGAAGTGGTCATCTGGGGCGACGGTCACCAGACGCGGAGCTTCATGTACATCGACGACTGCACGCTCGGCATCGACATGATCATGCACAGCGAGGACCTGATCGCGGTGCCGATCAACCTGGGCTCGGACTACCTGATCTCGATCAACGACCTGATGAGCCTGGCCGAGAAGATCGGCGGCGTCACGCTGAAGCACAAGCACGACCTGGACGCCCCGAAGGGTGTCGCCGGCCGCAACAGCGACAACACCTTCATCCAGCAGGTCCTCGGCTGGGCCCCGGACACGACGCTCGAGGACGGCCTGACCAAGACCTACCAGTGGATCGAGCAGCAGTACAACGATCGCAAGGCCGGCAAGCGCACCGTCAGTTGAGAGCGTGTGACACGATCCCGAAAGGAACCGTCCGACCCAGCGGAGGCTCGAACCGACCATGAGCGCAACGCCCGATACGCCGATCACCGACCTTGTCGGCCGACTCCAATACCGCATCGCGCTGGCGGGCGGCTGGATCGACCAGCCGTTCGTCTCGCAGCACAACCCGAGCCCCCCCGGTTCGATGGTGGTCGTCGCCGTCGAGCCAGAGTTCCGCTGGATGGACCGCTCCGGCATCTGCGGCAGCACACGCCAGATCGCGCTAAAGCTCTGGAACGGCGCCCTGCCCGACCGCGACCGCGAGGAACTCGTGCGCGAACTCTACCGCGCCGAGAACGAAGGCTTGGCCGAACCGTCCGGCTCGCAGGACATGATCGGGCTGATCTATCCCGGCGTCAGCCGACTCGACTACAGCTTCGACGTCCACGGCGGCTACTTCACCGAGCACATCGAGTCGTGCAACGACCCCGACGTCGCGTCCTGGTTCGGCGACGTCATGCAGATCGTACCGGTCGCCGCGCGCCCCGACGGCTACAACCCGCTCGAGACCAAGAACCTCGACCCCGAGTGGATCGGCCGCCTGGGTCAGTCGGGCAAAGACTGCTACGACGCGGTCGTCAGCAGAGACGTCACGCGCCTCGGCGCCTCGATGAACGAGTGCATGGCCTGCTGGGCCGCGATCCTGCCCGGCACCGTCCGCCACCGCACGTTGAAGCTCGACCTCGTCGAGCTGCTCGAATTCTACCAGGCCCACTACCCCGGCGCCATGTACTCCGGCTGCGGCGGCGGCTACCTCTTCGTCGCCTCCGAGACCCCCGTCCCCGGCGCCTTCAAGATCAAAGTGAGAGTCCAGCAACCATGACCGACCCGGCCCGAAACGTCATCGTTTGCGGCGCGTTCGACAACATGCGCTCGCGCGAGATCCGATTCCTCCAGGAAGCCGCCCGCTTCGGCCCGCTGCACGTGGCGATCTGGAACGACACGCTCACCCATGCCCTGACCGGTGAGCCGCCCAAGTTCCCGCTTCCCGAACGGCGCTATTACCTCGAAGCGCTGCGCTACGTCGAAGCCGTCCACGAGATCGACGCCGTGCCCGACCTGGACCAGGTACCCCCCATCGAGGGCGTGACACCCGGCGCCTGGGTCGTCTTCGAGCAGGATGACAATCCCAAGAAGCAATCCTTCTGCGCCGCCCAGGGTCTGGACTACCACGTGCTCGCCGACGCGTCGCTGGCCGACTATCCCGCCGACGAACCGCTCGAAGCTGTCCCGACCTCGATGCAGAAGAAGGTCATCGTCACCGGCTGTTACGACTGGTTCCACACGGGCCACGTGCGGTTCTTCGAGGAGGTCTCGGAACTGGGCGATCTGTACGTCGTCGTGGGCCATGACGCGAACGTCCGGGCGCTCAAGGGCGAGGGCCATCCGATGTTCGACGAGCGCGAACGCCGCTACATCGTCGGCTCGATCCGCTACGTCACCAAGGCGCTGATCTCGACCGGCAACGGCTGGATGGACGCCGCGCCGGAGATCGAGCAGATCAGGCCGGACATCTACGCCGTCAACGAGGATGGGGACAAGCCCGAAAAACGCGCCTTCTGCGCCGGGCACAACCTCGAATACGTCGTCCTAAAACGCCTCCCCAAACCCGGCCTGCCCCGAAGAGAAAGCACCCACCTCCGCGGATTCTAATCCGTAGGTCGTGCGTCCCCGCACGACAAAGGCGACCGGGACGCTCGCCCTACCCATCTACGTCGTCAACGAGGACGGCGACAAGCCCGAAAATGCGCTATCTGCGACGCACACAACCTCGAATACGTCGCGCTAAACGCCTCCCCAAAACCGGCCTGCCCCGAGGAGAAAGTCCCCACCTCGGGGGGGCTAGAATCAGGATTGGGGAGCCTCATCGGTTGCGATGGGCTCAGAAGTTCAGTTGAGTTCGCAATTCTGGGAGGTTGTGAAGATGCACTGGCCTTGAGCCGGGATACGCCTGTTGTCACTTGACTCGCCGCAGGGGGGGGCTCATCTATGGGGCCTAGAGACGCGTGAGCCGTTTCCAGTTATCGTCGATCCTCAAGATGTGTTCCAGAAAGTTCGCGTTGCCCGTCTTGTGGAGCAGATCTTTGCACTCTTCGGCCACATCAATTAGACGTTCCTGGCACTCAATGACAGTCTTATCCGGGTCCTTGGAATCGAGCAGACGGATAGTCGGCATGACATAGGCCGCATCGTAGGCCCGGAGGATCACCTCCTGGTGATCAGGCTCGAAGCTCCTCTCGATCGCCTCGAGACGTGGTACATAAGCCTCGCGAGAAAAGCCGATGAACACCGGCCGAGTTTCCGTGTCAGTGTCTTCACAGATCCGTATAGAGTGGCATGCATAGACACATAACGCGGCATGTCGACCTGACACTATGGAATGATCGGCAATAATCTCGCGGGGCTCTTTGCGACGGCTATTAACGCAGGCATCAAAGGGTGGCTCTGTACCGTGGCCGTAGATGGTCACTATGGCGTCCGGCGAAGCCGCCATAGCACGCTGCACGTCCTCGAGGGAAACGTTGGGCGCTCTGACGATGCAAAGCTCAGCTCCCGCTTCCTTGCAGAGTTTGGCGAGCAAGGGTATAGCTCGATCATTCGCGAGCATCAATGGATAGTCTGGCCGGTCCGGACTGTCACTGTCGTGAGGTCCCTGTCGGTCCGTCTCGGTTGCCTCGGCTAGAATGGCGAGAATATCGGGCATGTGCCTTACCCTCCCGACACCGGGCCATGTTGTTTTCGCGTTACCCAGGATCGAGGAATCATGCTCTGCAGGAGGCTCCTGCCAGTGACGGTTCCGCGAGCCATCTCGCGTAGCATCGTCAAGGGCGACAGGTCCGAACCATCCACGGTGGAGATGTTGCGGCTCTTGGTTTCTATGACGTATCTCTCATACATCGCAGTGAGCTGATGGTCAGTCGATTTCTCGGCCTCTTCAATCCGCTTCTGAGCGATTCGGGTCAGATCCATGATTGAATTCTTGCGGGTACGCGCGAGGAGTCGGATCGGCGCAATCTGGCTGAGATCCTGGACAACTTCGGGCCGAGGGTCAGCACTGTAGTACACGGGGACACAACGACCGACGACCGGTTTGAGGGAGGCGAAGAGTCCCTCGGTTGGAGTGGGGGTAACAGCGTCGGTATCGGCCACGGCCAGCAAAGGGACGCACAACGGATGCGTATCCAGGAGGTTCAGGAGTTGATCTGTGCTGCGAAAACCCAGGACCTGATAGGGATCCTCTATTCTTCTTCTGAGCCGCCTCTCGACGGTTGGGCCCCATTCGTGTGTTCGATCAACGATTGCCACGAAGTACTCAATCTTCGTCATGGAATTCTCTCCCCACCGGAGTTCCCCACTGCCCTATGATTTCGAAAGTCGTTCGGTTTGTCTCGGCATCATACGAGTGCACTATTTGACCGTTGTCGTCGCCGATCCAGTGTGATGCCAATATCAATCCGAGCCCTGTTCCTGGGCGGGAGTCGCGTTCTCTCGTGGTAAACGGCTTCTTGAACAACAACGGGACTTTCTCGGGAGGAACGCGATCCCCGTTGTTGCTGATTGCTATGTGTATTTCGTGTTCGGCCATTGTCAAGGCCACAGAAACGCGCCCTTCCTGGGAAGAGGCCTTGGCTACGGTTGCAGCTCTGATCGCGTTGTCGGCCAGCGCGAGTAGGGCCATGAAGAGATGGCTCTTCTTGACGCGAGCCACTATCGGCTCGGCCGTTGACTCCCACTCTATCGCCACTTCCTGTTTGCGTGCGCGTACCCTGAGGGTCTCGACCACGAGGTTGACCAAGCCCTTCATGTCGGTCGATTCGCTCTGCGATCCTCCCGTCTCCTGTTGAGGCAGGACTCCCCGAATGTTATCCGCCAGGCCAGTCACCTCTCTGGCCACCTCTGCGTGTTTCTTCAAGCCCTGCACCACGTCGAGCAGGAAGCTGAGAGCCTTGGGCCACGCCGCACGGGCGTTGGATTCCATCGCCGCAACCCAGGTGGGTATATCCTCGTTCTTTCGGGGGCCTATCTGGGCGATATCCAGTATCAAGGAGCGGATCGCGGTGCCACTCAGTTCCGTCGACAATGCATCAGCCCAGTCAATCACTTCCGGCTCACCGCGAGCCGGAATACTCTTGTCTGGTTCGAGGTGGGCACTCAGCTCGGCGAGGCTGGCGGCCAGACATCGGGATTCAGGACGCTTCCATTGGCTCATTTCCGCGATGACGCTCCGCAGGCATTCCGCGAAGGGCTCGTAAACATTCGCTTCGAATTCGTTGCTCTGGGCCAATGAGGCAAAGACGTGCAGGAGTCCTGCGGTTGCTTCTCCGAGGATGGCCATGACGAAGCGCGATCGATTGTTCAGTGTTGCCAACAGCGCCGCGTCTGCAATTCGAGCGAACATGCTGAGCGCTTGAAGATCGTCATGAGCGAACTGACGTACATCACCCGAATCAATGAAGACCACCCAGCGTCGATCTTCTGCCTGAAGCGGGACCCCGATTATTTCTGAAGCTCTCCCAAGCTCCAGAATGTCCTTCGGGTCGGTCTCTCTCTTGAGCCTGTCGCTGGACATGTGCACGCGCCAATATCCAAGAGATTCTTCGGGAGCTGAATCCCCGTCCAGCTGGATGACCGTCGTCTTCTTACCGGTGACGAGGCAGTGTGCTATAGGGTCAGGAAGTGGCACGTGAAACTCGGCGAATTCCTCCAGGCTTATCCTCGAGTGTGTGCCGCGGTATGTCACCCCCCTCATGGAGCGACAGGTCGCGTCAAGGGAGTACAGGCGTACGCGGTCGTATCGCATGGTGTAGTGTAGAAACGTCATCAGGCCTGAGAGAAGGTGGTCCTCTGTCACCCCTTCCACCAATTCGGGGGCATGGTCGAGAACTGCTTCTCGTTGCGTGATTTTGCGTGCCACTTCGATACAACCGCGGACGGCACCCTGCTCTCGGAGCGGGTAAGCTGAGAGTTCGACGGTGAAGCCGAGGTTCTTGGGGCGATAGCATCCCTGTACGGCGTCATTGGTGTTCATTGACCGACTGCAGACGCAGTGCGAACACTGATCGCTACGTTTTTCGATCAACCAGTGGCAGGTGTGGAACGGGGATGGCTGGGGTGCTCGCCACCAGCCTGGTTCTATCGGGTGTGCGTCAAGATACTCCTTGAGTCTGGGGAAGGCGTCTCGTTTGACACGGTTGGCATAGATTGGGCGAAAATGCTGGTCAATGACCAGAATCTCGTCAGGCGTATCGTCGAGAATCTTCGCGAGTTCCGAATCACGATACACCTGTAACGATTGCTCGCTCAGAATCTCACGGAACTCCAGAACGGCCTCACCTAGACTGCCAACAATCGCTGCATCTGTGCCGTGAAAATGCCCTGGTTCGTACGATTCAAGATTTATGACCATCTCGACAGCATTACGCGATCGATCGGAAATCGGCACCGCAAGTTCCGACTTCACCGATGGGTCGAATGGGTCATAATCGTTGTCTTTGCCAACATCGGAAACGAGCTGTGGCTTGCATGTTCTAAAGGCACGTCCAACAATGCCGCCTAACAGATGTTCTCTTCTTAGCGGCATGCTGGGTTGGCCGTGGCAGCCCACAACCTCTCGCTGGTCATCGCCGACAGGAATCAGAATGGCCGCGTGGTCCGCATCGAACAACTCAGCTGTCACAGCCGCTGTCTCGAAGAAGAGTCCTCCATTCTTCCTCAGATGGCGCGTACGCATCAGTCTGGCGATGCAATTGGCGTACTCGGCTAGCGTAATATTGCGTTCGGGAACAGCCATTGGCTCACTTCTATGATCCCCAGCTAGAGAAACGACGGCGACCACGCTTCATTTTCACGGCAAAGGAACACGCACAAATTAAGGTGGAATATGAACAACTCCTCCGGGAACGTCAAATATTTTCCGCAAATTCTCTCGGTCTTCGTGTCTTGACGAGAACAGCCTGAATTCTGTCGGCGTTGCTTTCGTCCGCGAAACAGCATCAGATCGAATACCTCATTCGACACCGTAACGCACCGATACGACGAGTCCCTTCGTGCGCCCGCACCGCACTTCCCTCTCGGATAACAGCAGTAGCACTATAGTCGATTCTGGCGGAAAAAGCAAGACAAAACCCGCACAAATGGGCGGCAGCGCCGAACGCAGTGTCCGTCTAAGGCCCCAATGCTGTGGGGGACGCACGATCCGCGCATTAGCGTCCATCGCGCCCGAGATAGGTCGGTGGGCAGCAGAAAGAGATTAGGGGGCCACGAATCACAGCAGGCGTCGTCGGCCGGAGCTGACTACGATGTAGCCGGCAGTGCGGTCCTTGACGACGATGGTGAACATTGTCCCTTCCTTGCAGACGGCGGTGCAGGCGGCCTGGACGGCGGTGAGGTTCTCTCCGAAGGTGGTGACCGAACGCTCGGCGGCGTCCTCGCGGAAACAGACGCCGTTGGCGTCGGGGCCCTGCTGATGGGCGCCCTTCCTGAGATAGGATTTGACGAGGTTGCCTTCGATCAGGTACTTGGCGCCCTTCTGCGTCGCGGCGGTCGGGGTGCCTTTGATGAGGCGCTTGGCGGTTTCCTCGCAGTCCTTGCGCTTGCCCTGGATGCGGACCTTGACGCCGCGATCCATGAACTCCATGTTGACCTTCTGCCTTACCGCGGCGACGGCGTCGAGGCCGGTGACCAGCTCGAACTCTTCTGTCGCTGCGCCCTCGGTTTCCGTCTGCTCAGCCGTCGTTTCGGACTCGGCGGACTCGGCGGGATTGCGCAGCTCGCCCCGGCAGATGAGTCCGTGTTGCCCCTCTTCGGAACTGACGCTGTCCGGGCGTGCGATGAGCTGGGCGACCTGTTCCAACAGAGCGTTCGGCGTGACGCCCAGCGGCACGAGCTTGAAGCGCCCGTCTGATTTG